>CAWWAN010000015.1:0-17693 GCA_963934925.1 uncultured bacterium
ACGTCAACCGAGCGCAGGCGCAAATGATTGCTGAGATAAAAAGAATAGGGAGACTTAAGGTAATTATTAATTGCGGTGACAGATACTTTGAGCGGAGATTCAGTATTGCTGTTCCGTGGCAACACGCGCTCGCTAGCAGGGCGCTCGGCGGCCTTCACAGGCGGCGAGGGCTCAGTGCTGAATTCAGCGGCATTCGCGTAAGCGTCGTGTTCGGAGCACATGAACAGCAAGCGACTTGGCAGCAAGGGTGAGCCATCATTTTGCGCGCGTCCACAAATAAGGTGGAGGTGTCCCCCAGAATTTTTGCGGACGGCGGCCAGCGACTGCAAAATATAAGAATCGCGAGCAAGCCTGTGCTTGTCGGAATACATGCCTAGTCGCTGCGCTAATTCGCTATCCATGAACATATTGCTTGCGGTCTGCCCCGGAACATAATTTTCATTGAAGCCCAAAATGACCATTTCTGGTGCTGGATCAAGACTGAGCTCTAGCCAGTCGAGACACTCTACGCTTTGATCGTTGTAGCGCTGAGCCAATTTCTTGCCACGGCATTGGTGTAATATAAAATCTAAGCTGCGCGCGAAGTTGAACCCAAGTTTCGGATTGTTTGAAAGGCTCGCGTCAAGGCTATGCACTTCGCTAAGCGTTGCGGCGATCATTTCAAGACCTTTCGCGCGACGATGGGACTCTTCGTTTTGCCCAGGATTGATGTCGATCTCGCCATAAACATCGAGTAAGAAGTTGCGCGTGGCGGCTGCAGCCGCATTCAGGCCATTGGTTTTTACATGCACTACCTCGGGTAGCCTGGCCAAGTACATTTCTGGTAGCAACTGCGGATATTCTTCTTGGCGATATTTATCTAGTTCCGCTTTTAGCTTTGGTCTAGGCAGTAAATCAGGGTGCACTAGTAAAGCTGCCCCGTTATCGAAGGATGGGTGGTCTAAATACGCCTTCAACTGTTTGAGTAGCAATACTGGCAAACTGCTTTCAAGGTCGCCGCCCACCGCTGTGCGGACATCGACATCGAATGCGCCTAGCGCTTGGCTCAAAAAGGGTGCGCATTGTTTCTCTAGTAGCGAAAAAGTCACGTCTTCCGGAGAATGTTTACGGTAACTAGTGCCGAGCGACAGTAAGGCACGCTCTACTATCTCTTGCGGGTTGGCCGAAAAGTTAAGGCGGGCATCGTGCAATAAAGTATTGCCCGGCTGGGTAAATACATCGCAATCGACACAGGCGAAATCATCAAAAGCATTTGTTAGATGATCAAACTGCAGTTGTACGAATTCTACCTGCGAGTCACATAGGCTGAGTAGCTTGCGCTGAAAGTTGCTCATTTCAGGAACGCAAACCACCACAATCTTGGTGGTTGCATCAAGAACAATATCGCTGTTGTCGAGCGCTGCTTGGCGTGCTTTATCTTTGTCTTGTAATTTTGCAGCGCCCAAAGAAGCAAGATAGTCGACATGTATTTGTGCCAGCAAGGCAAATTTTTGTTGCTCGCTTGCGCTAAGTTCAGCATTCTCTGACAAGAGTTGGCAGTCGATTTGTTCTGCGGCAAGCTGCGAGAAGAAATTTGAGAGTTGCTGCGCTAATAATAAAGTTTCGCTACGAGATTTAATATCAACGCCAAAATGCAGTAATGCCTGCGCAGGTGCGCACTGACTTAAGGCGTTGACCCAAGCAAGTTGGCATGCAGCAGCGGACGCCAGTTGATTGGTGGCAATATCAAGAACCAGATGGGGCAGAGAGCCTAAAGTGGCGTATTGGGGCGCCTGAAAGCTTGACCATAGCTCACGATTTTCAACCTCTAGCAATAGCTCTTGCTCAAGAAGTCGGTTGCTGCGAGAACTACTGCTGACAAATATATAGTTGTGGAGCTCAGCAGCTGCGTTTTTCTTCAGAATATCGCGTGTAAGCCCTTTAATAGTAGGTATTTGCGATGAAATATAACTTATATTTGACACAGAAATATTATAGCATTGCCCAAGCTTCGTTTCATGTCGATGGCGAAAAAATAGCCGCTCCCTAGGCAAATTATGAATCTATGGGCTACGAGGTTAAAATTGAGGTACCTGCCACTTAGAGTTCTAATCTAATGGTGGTGAATGCGCAAAAAGGTGCATACCAGGATACAAAACGATCTACACTGAGAAAATAATAGCAATGTCTAAGTACACCGAATTTGATTTTTACGATATCACTTCAATGTTAAGCGAAGAAGATGTGATGGTGCGTAGCATGGTGCGTAAATACTGCAGCGACAACTTAATGCCGCTGGTGGCGAAGCACTGGGAAGAGGGTACGTTCCCGAGTCACATCGCCAAAGAGATGGGTGCCTTGGGTTTGCTTGGCCCCGGCGTCTCCGCTCAGTATGGCGGTGCTGCTATGACAGCTATGCAATATGGTTTGATTTGCCAAGAGATAGAGCGTGTCGATTCAGGCATTCGTTCTTTCAGCTCGGTGCAAGGCTCGTTGGTGATGTATCCCATCGAAGAATTTGGTAGTGAAGAACAAAAGAATCACTACTTACCAAAGTTGGGGTCCGGCGAATACATTGGGTGCTTTGGATTAACCGAGCCAGACTTCGGTTCAGATCCCAGTGGTATGCGCACGAAGTGCGTACGCGATGGCGACGATTGGGTGCTCAATGGTCAAAAAATGTGGATCACCTCCGGCACGATATCTGACGTAGCTATTGTTTGGGGACGCGATGAAGAAGGAATGGTACAAGGCTTTATTGTTGATTGTAAAACTCCAGGATTCAGCGCGCCAGAGCAAGAGCATAAGTGGTCATTGCGATGTAGCGTGACTAGCGAATTAATTTTAGAAGACGTGCGTGTGCCGGAGGCTAGCCGTTTGCCGAAGGCGACGGGTTTGAAGGCGGCACTGTCGTGTTTGACGCAAGCGCGTTACGGGATATCTTGGGGTGCAGTCGGTGCAGCTCAAGCATGTTTCGACGAAGTATTGCGTTACACAAACAAGCGCATCATCCATGGTCGCCCACTGTCATCTTTTCAGTTAACTCAAGACAAGCTTGCTGAAATGGGTACCGAAATTACTAAGATGCAATTGATGGTCTGGCGATTGGCGCAAATGAAAGACGCAGGCACTATGCGTCCACAGCATGTCTCTATGGCCAAGCGTAACAACGTTGCCAAGGCCTTAGAAATCGCAAGAATTTGCCGCAGCCTGCTAGGCGCTAATGGAATTACTCTCGAATACCAAACGGGGCGTCACATGTGTAACCTCGAAACCGTTTTGACTTACGAAGGCACTCACGAAATCCATTCGTTGATTCTGGGCGAAGAGTTTACCGGCCAATCTGCCTATTCTTAGGCTGGGTTAAGAACTGGCCTAGCCACTCATACCTTCGACTCCCGCGTGTTATCATTCCTTCAACGATTCCTTGCAAAGCACCAGATTTCTATTACTTAATAATGACTACCTTCGCCAATCATGATTTAGCCCCGGACTACGAGTTCACGCATATTAAATACGAACTCAAGCCACTTGTACTGCAAGACGGTACGGTCGTTGAAGATTTGTTCAACGCCTGGATTTGGTTAGATAACCCTGATAAATATAACTCCTACACGACACGCGCCATAGCTGAATTGATTTTGGCCTTACGCCGTGCATCAAGCGATCCGAGTGTCGTTTGCGTGGTGCTTACAGCAGTTGGCGACGTCGCGTTCTGCACCGGTGGTAATACTGAAGAATACAGTGAACACTACACCGGACGCCCAGATGAGTATCGTCGCTACATGCGCTTATTCAATGATGGCATCTCAGCATTGATGGCGTGCGATAAACCAGTAATCAACCGCGTAAACGGAATGCGCATTGCTGGTGGTCAAGAGCTGGGCATGGCGTGTGACTTTTCTGTTTCTGCCGATACTGCGCGCTTTGGTCAAGCGGGCCCGAAGCACGGCTCGGCACCAGTTGGTGGGTCAACGGATTATTTGCCAGAGTTTGTCGGTTACGCCAGAGCTGTCGAGTCTTGCACCTTGTGTGAGCAATGGAGCGCTCACTATGCACAGCATATTGGTTTGCTTAACGGTATCGCGCCCGTGCTAAAAATCGATGGCAAGTTCATTGCCAACCCAATGGCTTACACTGAATTCGTCACTGACGAATACGGCCGTTCACTTTACGGACAATTCAAAACGGGCGACGACCGTAATGCCGCAAAGGCGATACTGTCTAAAGCCGAAGTCGACTTTACTTTGCTCGACAAAATGGTAAACGAGATGTGCGCTAAGCTTGCACACACTATGCCTGATTGCACGGTTTATACGCTCGAGCAATTGCGTAAGCATAAACTGCAACACTGGGACAAAAACCGCGAATCAAACCGCGCTTGGCTAGGGTTAAACATGATGACCGAAGGTCGCATTGGCTTCCGCACTTTCAATCGCGCGCCACGTGCCGAACGTGAAACCGACTTTATCGAGATGCGCCGCGCCTTGTCGCAAGGTGTACGTTACGGCGACAACTTGGCCGAACGTTGCGCGCCACATGCTGTCGACCGTGATCACGAAAAGTGATTCATGCAAGCATAATGGGGCAACCATTGCCAGCAGATCATTTAGTCTCTGAAATCGACGTCGCCCTGAGTGTAAAACCAATTTGCCCCATTAGTAACGGTGTCCATCTCGTCGTATGCCGCCGCGTCATGTGCATTCGGGTCTTCACCGAGCATCATTGCAGTAATGACATTGTCATCTTCGACGCGTTCGGTAATAGAGGTGCCCTCGATGGCAGCTATTGCTAGTTGTGTGGTAGTGCCCGTTTCAACGGACATACGCATAAAACCTGCTTGGCGGCTACGGGCTGACTGCGATGCCGCAAGGAATAGGTCACGCGCAATCTGCTGGTTCTCGCCGTGCCATAAATCTAGCACCGTACCGACCTTTACGGTTTCGTCGATGTATTCACGCCAAACAATATAGCCGACAAGCTTATCGTTTTTGTAAGCCCCCAACATTTGATGAACGAAAATAGGGTGGTCGAAGTAGCGCCAATTTAAGGTAGCCGCATCGCGCCATACTGAAACACGGTACAAATCTTTTTGCTGTTGCAGCAAAGTATCGAATGCGTCGCCACATTTATCAATGACGCGTATTTCGTAGTTACCACGGTGTGATGACAACTTGGTAAAGATATCGGTGACCCTAGCTAGTAAACCGCCCAAAGCACCAAATCGCTGAACAAGGGCAGGGCGCATGCTTAACCTTAGTTCCCAGCATTTAAGGGATAGGATCATATGATATCCGAACCAACGTATGCCCATTTTAATGACCGTTGGCTTTGACTGCCCGCCGAAGCCCCAGTTAACACCTTGCTGCGCATTAACGGCGATTTGCATGCCATAAGTAATGTCACGAAACAAGCGGCCGCCACCACGCACATCAGGATGCACTGCAATATCCCAAAGCATGATTCCTTTAGATTCTTTACCGTCCACCCACGCCTTTTTGTTCATGCCGGTGCAAGAGGCAACCACTTTGTCTGTCTGTATATCGATTGCAATTACTGCAAACGGCTCGCCACTAGGATTACCCCAGTATTTCCATTGCACATGTTCATCACTTCTCTTCTCGCCAAAAGTTTCTTCAAACAATTGATAGATTTGCGGATAGTCGCTAGCTTCGGCAACCTTAAACCGAAACTTATCGTTGTCGGCCGGCCACTTCGCTTGCTTTTCAAACTTGGCAATCGCTGCCTGTAGTTTGTCATTTAACATGTTTACTATTCTAGCCCGGTTATCTCACCGTTTTCTTCTAATTCCATGTGAGATGCCATGGGGTCACGCGGCAATCCAGGCATTCTGAAAATCGCACCGGTCAAAACCACGATAAAGCCGGCGCCGGAGTTGACCTGCACGTCGCGCACCTTCAAGGTGAAGCCAGTAGGTCGGCCGATTTTACTGCCGTCATCGGATAGTGACCCAGGTACCTTGGCGATGCATATGGGTAACTCGCCGTAACCTAAGTCGACGCATTTTTTCAATTCACGTTTAGCCTTTGCTGTCAGGCTGATGTCATCAGCCCCATAAATCTTCTGCGCCACCTTGCGAATTTTATCTTCAGGTGCATCGGTCAATGCATAACATGGGGTAAACGATTCCGAGCCACGCTCAGCCGCCGCCATCACAGCTTTCGCTAAATCAATCGCGCCTTTGCCGCCATCGGCGTGGTGTGAACTTACGGCAAACTCGACGCCAAGCTCTGCACACTTCTCACGTACCGCAGCAATTTCAGCATCGCTATCCGTCGCAAATTTATTAACGGCGACAATCGGTGGTTTGCCTAAGGTTTGCACATTCTCAATGTGCTTTTCTAAGTTAGCTAAACCGCCCGTCACCGCTTCGACATTTTCGCCAGCCAAGTCGGATTTCGCAACACCGCCGTGCATCTTCAGTGCACGAATAGTAGCAACTAGCACCACTGCTTGTGGGTCGAGGTTTGCACTACGGCATTTGATATCGAAAAACTTTTCTGCACCCAAGTCGGCACCGAAACCCGCTTCAGTGATTGTCCATTCTGCGAAGTGCATTGCCATTTTCGTGGCAACTACGGAGTTACATCCATGGGCAATGTTGGCAAAAGGACCACCATGTATAAAAGCGGGGGTGCCCTCAAAGCTTTGCACTAAGTTAGGATTCATGGCATCACGTAACAGTGCCATCATCGCGCCAATACAATCCATCTGCTTGGCGTAGACTGGAGCATTATCCAAATCATAGCCAATAATGATGCGCTCAATGCGCACACGTAAATCGCTCATGTCCTTTGACAAACATAGAATGGCCATAATCTCCGAAGCCGCCGTGATGTCGAAGCCACCTTCGCGGGTAACGCCCTGACCCGTTCCTCCCAAGCCCGAAACAATATTACGTAATGCGCGGTCGTTCATGTCCATGACGCGGCGCCACATAATTTTGCGTGTATCTAGTCGCAACTTGTTGCCAAAGTGCAAATGGTTATCGACCATCGCTGCCAGTAAATTGTTGGCCGCAGTAATCGCATGAAAGTCACCGGTGAAGTGCAAGTTGATGCGATCGAGAGGCATGACTTGTGAATAGCCACCACCGCATGCGCCACCTTTAACTCCCATGCACGGGCCGAGCGATGGTTCGCGTAGTGCCAGACAAACCGACTCATTCAGTTGAGTGAAAGCCTGAGCTAAACCAATCGATGTCGTAGTCTTGCCTTCACCAGCTGGCGTAGGAGTAATCGCCGATACCAAAATCAATTTAGATGGCGCCTTAATCGTTCGCGGGCGGCTCAGAGCATCTAAGGAAACTTTGGCGATATCTTTGCCATAAGGCAGCAAATCAGCATCATGAACATGGAGGGAATCTGCAATTTCAGTGATGGGGCGCGAGGTAAACTCGCGAGCAATTTGTACGTCTGTTTTCATCGGATAAAATTCTAACGTGGCGTTATAGTTATGCCATGCGACAACTGCTAATAGTCTTACTCTCTCTTGTATTCGTTACTTGTTCAAAGCCGCAATCTGATACAGCGCCTAACATATTGTTCATCCTTGCCGACGATTTGGGTTATGGCGATGTAGGTTGTTTCGGGCAGCAGCACATAAAAACGCCTAACATAGACAAATTGGCCACGCAGGGAATGAAGCTTACGCGCCATTACTCCGGTTCACCTGTTTGCGCGCCGTCACGTTGCGTGTTACTTACTGGAAAGCACACCGGAAATGCTTATATTCGTGATAACGACGAGATGAACGAGCGCGGCGATGTCTGGAACGATCCGGCATTAGAAGGGCAACGTCCACTGCTCCAATCCGAAATAACGATGGGCGAACTGTTTCAAGATGCAGGTTATAACACTTCGTTTATTGGCAAATGGGGGCTAGGCTGGACGGGTACGGAAGGAGATCCCAATGCACAAGGCTTTGACCACTTCTTTGGTTATATTTGCCAACGCGTAGCGCACAATTATTACCCCGACCATTTACACCGTAATGAGCAAACGATAAGCATCAACCCGGATGGTAGCGAAGTCGATTACGCGGCCGACTTGATGGCGAACGAGGCCCTAGATTTCTTAGACAAGACCAATGGCCAGCCATTTATGATGATTTACGCCACGCCGGTTCCTCACTTGGCGTTGCAGGTGCCACAAGACTCACTCGACGAATATAAAGGCGCCTTTGAAGAAACGCCTTACGATGGCAGCAAAGGGTACCTTCCGCATGAAACTCCGCGCGCGGCTTATGCGGCAATGATTACTCGCATGGATCGCGACATCGGAGACATTCTCGCCAAGTTAGATGAGATGGGTGTCGCTGATAATACTTTAGTGGTGTTCACCTCAGACAACGGCCCGTCATGGATAGGTGGGTGCGACTTAGAATTCTTTCAATCGCAAGGCGGTCTTCGCGGACGCAAGGCGCAAGTGTACGAAGGTGGTCTTCGCGTGCCGACTGTTGTGCGGTGGCCAGGCCGGGTTTCTGCAAACAGCGAAAGTGATTACGTTAGTGCCTTTTGGGATTGGCTCCCAACATTTTGCAGTGCAGCTAACATTGAGCACCAACAGCAAGACGGACATTCACTTGTCAATATTTTGGAAGGCGAGCAGGGTGCACGGCGCCCTGACCCTTTGTATTTCGAGCATGCGCGTCAGGCCCAAGCTATTATCGATGGCGATTTCAAGCTGCTGCGTTCGAAGCAAAGCGCGGCATGGGAGCTCTATAATTTGCGAGAGGATTCTGCCGAAACCAATAATTTGGCGGAGAAAGACCAGGGTAAAGTGGCGGAGTTGTTAGAACTTGTTGATAGCGTACGTGTTAAGTCTGAAATTTTCCCGTTAAAAGTTGTATTAGAGGCTTCTAAATAGTTAAAGTGTTGACGATGATTAACATTAGCAAACCTTTTTTTACTCTACTTTGCTGTGGCATGCTTGCCTCCTGCGGCAAGGCACCTGTCGGTCCTCCGACCGTGCAGCCGAACTTGCTAATGGTTACTTTCGATACTTTGCGCGCAGATCACCTTGGAGCATATGGCAGTGAGGCTGGGTTAACGCCGAATTTCGACGCTTTAGCAGCGCAATCCGTTATGTTTGAAAATGCTTATGCTGTAAGTTCAACTACGGGTCCTTCTCATCTTACAATGTTCTCTGGCTTGTACCCGAATGAGCATGGCGTGCTGAAAAATGCAGTTGAGGTTTCCGATGATGTCGTCACGATAAGTGAGCATCTTCGTGACAATGGCTATAACACGGCAGCATTCGTCAGTTCTTATGTCTTGACGGCACAGTTTGGTCTAAGCCAAGGCTTCGACGAATTTGACGAAGATTTTAATTTGAGGCGTCGCCGTTCGGGTTCATACACCATTGAGGCAGCTAGCGACTGGATTGCCGGCCAACCGAACGACAAACCGTGGTGTGTTTGGGTTCACTTAATGGATCCGCATAAGCCATATGTCCAACCGACTGAGTACTTAGAGCCGTATATTACGCCTGACTTAATCGGCAATGATTTAGATAAGGCAAGCTACAACGGAGCCGTCGCCTACACCGATAGCGTTCTACCTGGCCTTATGGCAGCTATTTCCGCGCAAGAAGCTAGCGCTGGAACTTTAATGGCTATCACTGCCGACCACGGCGAACTATTCGGTGAACACGGGCACTTCGGCCACGGACGCGACTTATTCGAAGACGCGGTGCGCGCGCCTTTGCTGTTCAAGCACTCGTCTTTAGAGCCACAACGAATAGATACTACTGTAGGGCTTGTTGATTTTGCGCCGACTATTCTTGAGCTTCTAGGCATGCCACCAATGCAAGATGTTAGTGGCATCAGTCTTGCACTAATGATTCCAGATAGTACGCAGCGTGTTTCGCGGCCGGTGTTCATGCAACGTCGAATTTTTGATGAACAAGGAGTCAAAGAGCTGTTTGATGAAACAGGAGTAAATGTTGCTGGCCCTCAATGGGCGGTGATTGCAGATGGTTACAAGTTGACTGTTGCCCCGGAGGCCAACGAAGAGTCATTGTTTAACTTAGCTGTAGACCCTGGCGAAAATAATGACTTGACCGTGTCTGATAAAGACACTTTGTTGAAAATGAGAAAGGTGTTAAGCGAGATACTAGATTCTCAAACACTACGGGTTCGCTCGACCGATTTGAGTCCCGAGGTTTTACAAAACCTCGAGCAACTCGGATACGCTAAGTAAACTCTTAAGAATTACGCATTGTAACTCGCGGCCATATCGGTCAAAGAAATCGCTTTAATCTTGCCAGCTTGGCCAGCGGTGTTAAAAGCTTCGTAGCGCAGCATACAAACCTCGGTCATCGCCGTCATCGCTGGGGTTAGATACTTGCGTGGATCGAAAGCCTCTGGTGACTCTTGGAATACCTTGCGAATTGCAGCAGTAATCGCCATACGATTGTCCGTATCAATATTCACTTTACGTACACCAACTTTAATGCCCTTAACGATTTCTTCAACAGGCACACCGTAGGTTTGTTTCATTGCGCCGCCGTTTTCGTTAATCAGATCTTGCAAGTTTTGCGGCACTGATGAGGATCCGTGCATCACTAAGTGAGTGTTGGGGATTGCCGCGTGAATTTCAGCCAAACGGTCCATGGCTAAAATGTCGCCTGTTGGCTCGCGTGTAAACTTGTATGCACCATGCGAAGTACCAATTGCAATCGCTAGAGCATCGACGCCAGTCTTTTCAACGAAGTCTTTGGCTTGTATCGGATCGGTCAGAAGCATGTCCATGGAAAGCGCGCCTTCAAAGCCATGCCCGTCTTCTTTCTCGCCTTCGCCTGTTTCGAGCGAGCCTAAGCAACCAAGTTCTCCCTCTACGGATACGCCAACTTTGTGAGCGGCATCAACCACAGATTTAGTTACATCAACATTGTATTCGTAACTAGCAGGGGTCTTGCCATCGACCTCGAGCGAACCGTCCATCATTACGGATGAGAATTCTGCTTCAATTGCCGATTCACAGGTGTCAAGCGCATTGCCGTGGTCGAGGTGCATGCACAGGGGAATTTCTGGATACATCTCAACGGCTGCGCGAATCAAATGCGTTAGCACAGTGTCGTTAGCGTACTGGCGCGCGCCGCGGCTAGCTTGCATGATTACCGGTGCGTCGCATCGTTTGGCAGCAGCCATGATTGCGAGCATTTGCTCCATGTTGTTGATGTTGAATGCCGGTACGCCGTAATCGTTTTCAGCGGCATGATCTAGTAACTGTCGTAATGAGATTAAAGCCATGATGCAAAGAATACTCTATCTTTAAGTGGTTTGCTAACAATTATCTTTGAAGAATTGGGTGCGGCGGCCACTCTCAGCACCGCGATTCATGTAGTGGGGCCTTGCGAAAGAGTGCGCATAGGGTGAAACTGTTATCATGTCACTATGCTGCAAAAATACGATGAACGAAATGCTGATTTAATAGTCAATATCGGTGGCGAATTAGTCCACCGCGACGAAGCACGGATCTCGCCTTTTGACTCACTCGCCCAAGGTGGTGATGGCGTATGGGAGGGTCTGCGACTTTACGATGGCCAGATATTCCGGCTTGACACGCACTTGGCTAGGCTGCGCTCGTCAGCAAAAGCGTTAGCATTTGCTGATATTCCGACGGACGCCGAAATGACTGAGCAAATTGCCCGTACTTTGGCTGCTAATAACATGCGCGATGGCGTTCATATCCGCTTAACTTTATCGCGTGGCGAGAAGACGACATCCGGAATGGATCCACGGCTTAATACTAAAGGGAGTCTGTTGATAGTATTAGCAGAATATAAGGCTCCGGTTTATGACAAGGCTGGATTGAAGCTCATGACATCTGCGGTGCGTAGATTCCGCCCTGATACTCTTGATCCGAATATTCACCACAACAATTTAGTGCAATCAATCATGGCGAAGGTGCAGGCCAATGCTGCGGGTGCGGACGATGCCTTGATGCTCGATACTCAGGGCTTCGTTGCCGAGACTAATGCGACGCATGTTTTTATCGTTGACGGTGGGGTGTTGCGTACGCCGACCACTCGCGCTTGCCCTGAGGGAGTGACGCGTGACACGGTTCTGAAAATATGCGCGGCTAATAATATTGCGTGTGAGGTCGGCGACATTTCTTTGACGGCGGTTTACCGTGCCGACGAAATGTTCTGCACCGGCACCATGGGCGAAATCGCAGCAATAGGCGAAGTCGACGGCCGCATGATTGGTGATGGCAATTGCGGGCCAGTAGCGGCAAATCTTTCCGCGCTGTTTAGTGAGTATGTGGTTACTCACGGCACGCGCGTATGTGAAGAATAGTGCCAATCTTTGAATATAGGCTAAATTATCCTTCGTCGACGGCGCGGTAGGATATAATTTGCGTGCATCACTAATGAGACTCATTAATAATTTGAATAAGCTGATGCGCTAATAACATGAAAATCATCGCTAAATCAATCTTTACGGCTGCCGCCATCCTGTTCTCATGCGCAGTCCTTTCCGCCCAGCAACCTGTTGTTGAGACTACAGGCTTATATGGGGGAACAACAATGCAAGTACGAGTCAGTGGAGATTATCCTGGGCAACCTGCGATTCTCCTTGCTGGAAGGCCAACGGTTGCGACTAATAATGCACTATTGGGCTTGCAGCTTGTTAGTCCTATACAGGTTTTTCGTGGGCAATTGGATAGTCGTGGGCTCTACGAGTTCAGTGTTAGCTTGCCTCCAGTGGCGTACCTGGGGTCGCGTTTTGCGATGCAGGCTGTGGTTAAAAACCCTATGGGCAAATATCAATCTTCAGAAGTGGTTGGTTTGCTCGGGGAGTCAAGCAGCGATGCAACCTGGACGGACGCAACGGACTCTTTGCCAATGGCGTCCGCAATGAGCGCGGCTGCCTCGGTAAGCTCCATTGATATTGACAGCGATGGTGATCCCGATTTGGTAATAGCTAATGCAGGGAGTGTTCTGTCAGGAGGCTTTGGTGGGATTATCGTCTATGAAAATGATGGCAGCAACAATTTTGTTGATGTCACGGCGTCATCTTTCTTGAGTGGTAATGCTGAATCAGTTTTTATGATTGAATTTTGCGACTTTGACTTGGATGGCGATCAAGATTTCGTCGCCGGTGGTGGTATTAATCCAATTTTCGATACGCCATATCCTACTCGCCTTTACTCTAATGACGGAGCAGGTCACTTCACGTATGAACAAGATCTAGACTCTGGTTTGGATAGTGCTAACAACTTTTCATGGGGTGATATTGATGGTGATGGCTATGCTGATCTATTGATGAGCGAGGGCAGTGCTCATTCAGCCAGTGGAGTAACATCGATGGCGTTATTTAATAATGTCGCTGGAGTGTTTACCTTAGATGCAACATTCGAGTCTTCGTTATTTAATAACAGTACGGAGGACACTACCTCAGTTGAGTTTGGTGATGTTGATCGTGATGGTGATCTCGACATTTTCGTATCTCGCACTGATAGTGTTGACGGTGCATTGAACATTCTGCTGATGAATGATGGATCAGGTAATTTTGCCGATGAGTCTAGTTCTCGTTTGCCACAGATGAATAGTGGATTCGGCGATAAGAGCTCGGACGGACATTTTGTGGATGTCAACAATGATGGCTACCTTGATATAATTGTCGCAAATACTCACTTGTCTATTGCACCAGATCAATCTGGTGACTTATTGATGAATTCTGGGGCATCTAACCCAGGCGTCTTTTATGATGCGCCGACACTTTTCCCAGACACTTTTAATGAGAATTTAGGAATCCGACTTGGCGTTGAAACGGGTGATGTGGATTTGGATGGTGACCAAGATGTAATAATTCAGGCCCATGAATTCTTCGGCTCAGGTCAGTTCCCATTTGTTGGGCGCCCGGCATTGTTTTTAAACCAGGGAGGGGCGCAGGGAGGCTCGGTTGGCACCTTTGTGGAAGATACGAGTTTTTGGGTATTGGGTCCATTTGCTACAGCAATTTCTTACCACGGGACGCTTGTGGATATAGATGGCGACCTTGATCTTGACTATTTTGTACCTGCCTATGGTGGCATCGTTGATCCTACAAATCTTCAGGATAAATTGTTGATTAATCAACTTCAGTAATAATCGTAAAAGGCTTGCTTTTAACTTTTTGAGCTCAGGCTGACTTTTGAGTCAGCCTGAGCTCTTTTTTCGCGAACCACATTTGCCTATTCGCCCATAACCATAAGTATCGCTGAGTGGATAATGCTGTAAGGCGCATTTGTTTAGATTATGGCACTTACGATTCCTTAAGTATTGCAGTCAATAATTGCTGAGGGTCGTCGCTGCCAATTCTAAATCGTTTACCATTCAGGTAGGTGATCTCGACGGCATCTAGCCCGTAGATATTCCAGAGTATGCCATGTGGTGTGAGCCGAATCCCCCAGCCATATAGGGCATTGTTGCGCACTGGGTTTGCACCAGCGATATGCTTCCGCTCGATTACTTTTCTTATAGGCCCGTGCCCGAATTTAAGGATCACCTGACTCGCATTTACTTCTACAAAGAGTCCGTCAAATAGCCAAAAAACAATAAACCCGGGTAAGGCGATTGCTAAAGTCAGTAGATTCTGCCCTTCAGAAATAAAGAGACCGATAGCTATCAATACAAACAGCATGCTAGTGAGAGGAACCCACAATGCTTTTTGGCGATGGCTATAAATTACGTTCATTTAACTGCATGAGCACCCGTTGAATTGCAGGTTGCATAGGGTTGCATTCTAGCGACCTCTCAGCAGCAATTTTCATCGCTGCCATATCCTTTCTTTGATTGGCCACGATAATCATAATATTAAAAGGCGCTTCTGAATTTAAATATCTTGAGCTGACGCGTTCAGCTAGATTTTGCGCTTCGTCAAGCTCGCCATCTTCAGCAAGTAGGGTGGCGAGATTCAGCATGCTTGCGGTGTGAGTGGGATCGAGCAGCAACGCATCGCGGTAAGCTTTGGTAGATTGTTGGCGGAGGTTTTGTTCAAACAAACTGCGGGCACGCAGAAAATGGAATTGCGCTAGGGCGATTTGCTGAATTTCTCCGGGCGCGGCGAAGGTGCTGAATAATTCAGCTGCCCGTTGATAATGGCCTTGTTCAAATAAAGTCATAGCCTGAATAGCTTGTGTAATCTCGTTCGAATAGTGCTTGTCATCGCGATAAGCGAACGTTTTCCAGTCGCCGCTAGGGCTTTCTACTAATCTAAACCCGACTTCTTTTTGCGCCAGTGGCTGTGCTTGAATGAAATGATCAGAGATCGTTACCTTTTGCAAATCGAAAGGTTGGATGCGTGGCATATGGCAAGCAACGCATGACTGTTCATCCTGCTGGGATTGATGATCTCCGACTTGGTCTTGGTGACACGTGATACATTTCGCATCAAAGCTAGAACGCTGTTGGTGACGCGCCGGTTGATGAGGGTCATGACACGTGGTGCAAGTCATGCTTGGTGATTGTTTAAAGCACTCGCTAGCTGTTAGGCGCTGCACCTGGCTGACAAAGCGCAATTCATTACTTTTTGAGTGTGATGCAACCATCACGGCATATTTTTCTAAGAGGTCTTCTCCAGGTGCGACTTGTTGCAAGTTACCATTACTTAACTCGATGTGCGCATCACCCTCAAGGTGACAACGCGCGCATAAATCTAGCTGTTGTTCAATCTCAAAATCTTCAGGATTAAGTATTAACAAATCAGCTGGGAATTCATTGCGTCGCATTAATTCCATATGCTGCGCTCCATCGCCATGACATGTTGCACACGAAATAGGTTGCGGCTCAAAGTCTTGCAGGTTATTTAGCGGATGCACATCAGGTGTCGGAGTCGAAGAGTGGCACTGCAAACATTGCGCAGTAATCGGCACCGCATCGAGACCAGCATTCGACTGCCACTCATGCGGGGCAGGGAACCATCCAGAGTGAGTGAAAAATTCTAGTGGCGAAAAAAACCATCTGCCATTGCTATTGAGGACGAAGCTCATGTCGTCCACTCCGGCTCCGATGCGGTGGCTGATTGGCACTGAAACAGCGCCACCGCTGGCGAGGTGTTGCGCGTTAAGCTCCCAGCGGCCAGTTGCGCCGACGTTATAGCTCATGCCGGAGAAAGCATTGGTAATCGATGCGTCCGTCAGTTGCGCTGGCATGCGCAAGGGATCGATTGCTGACAACGAATCGGCCATGCCATGAGTCTTGAACTTTGCCACCTGCTTGGAGTGACACTCGGCGCACTGCTGATCTTGGGGCACCGGCAATTGTGTCAGTGGCCGGTGTTGACGCGTTAAGTCAAGCGTACTCGGTGCGACATTAGCGCTTTCGCTACATGCCAGCACACATAGCACCGCAAGGACAGCAAGGCAAATCGCCCGCACTTACATATAGGGATTATCGCCAGAAGCATGATCCGTGGCATCGTGAATGGCTTCAATCTCTGGCACTGCATCGCGAATCCCGACTTCAACACCTTGCTTCATAGTCATCGCCGCCGAGCCGCAACCTTGGCAGCCGCCGCCCATGGTGATGTATAACTCTTTGCCATTACTTGCTTGAATCTCAACCCAACCACCGTGCGAGGCTAAATTAGGATTTAGGGTATCCTCGATAACGGTCTGCGCTCTTTGGCGCAACAAATCGTCGCCTTCTTGGGTTTCGAGCGCGCCACCTTTGACAGCAACATTGCCAGCTTGTAAGTGCTCGCGAATAGCCTGTCCGGCCGACCGCGCAACTTCGCGCCAATCGCTAGGCGTAGACATCATGCTAATCAGCACTTCGCTGTTATTGATGCGTACACCTTTCAGATCTTCAACCGAGTCAAATAAATGACCGGCCAGCGGTGCCCATTCGGCAGCCCACTTTTTATCAGAGGTGTAGAGGCAGCCGACAAAGACATTGTTGGCTACACGAAACAGGCAATTACTAGGAATGACCTGCGGTTCGGCAGTAATGCGGATGGTGGTTTCTTCACTCATAACGTACTTATTCTACTCTTGCGGAATGATTATTGAAGCCAAGCATCGCGAGTATAAACCTTGCAAATGGCCCAGAATCGTGTCTTGTTCGACATCCCAATTCTCTTTGAAATAGTCGGCGATGTCGTGCAAAGTGTTTTCACCATTGCAGACTTCGAGCAATCCGAGCTCTATTTGCTCGATATCAAAGGTCTCGCCGCGCACCATTAAGCGCACGGACATATTGTCGCCCTCGGCATTTGACACACTTTCGGCCGTGAAATTAGGCGCTGCCAGCGGAATCATTGAGCCGGTAAGCATCTCTGGGAATTTGCGTTGCCGAAACAATCGACCGTTAATGACTAGCAAGTCTAAATCGCTATCCAAAAAACTCTTCATCGCGTCAGCGGGTGTCTCAACAATGGGCTCTTGCTTGATGTTAAAGGAAGTGTTCAACAACATTGGCACACCGCTCAGTTTTTCAAAGCGCTGGACGAGGTCGTGATACTTGGCGTTATCGTTTGCCGATAAAGTTTGAATACGTGACGAACCATCAGCATGCACTACTGCCGGAATTTGCTCGGCTTTGTCGGCGCGCGCTTGAACCGTTAAGGACATGTAAGGCGACGGCGAGGCATCATCAAACCACTCGCTAACTTTTTCTTCTAGAACAGATGGCGCAAAAGGGCGGTAAGATTCGCGCTTTTTAATCGCCGAATTAATGCGCTCCACCATTTCGCCGCGTCGCGGG
>CAWWAN010000016.1:0-17672 GCA_963934925.1 uncultured bacterium
GCACTGGCCTCAAGTTTATTCAACTAGCGCGACCGGATTGGCAAAGCGGCTTCACTGTTTCCGCAACTCCAGCAATTAGCAATTTTTCTTTGGCTAACCTCAAATCATTTTGGATTAGCCCGGACGGATTAAGAATGACGCTCTCCGCGCAACGACCGAACGGGGTTGACGTTGATTTATTTTCAACATCACGTCTCACTGCCAATGATGATTTTATTCAGCCTATTGTCGACCTCGACCTCAACTCCAATGATGCGGCAGGCGGGCCATTTTTAAGTGCTAATGAATTAGAAATTTGGTTTCATAGCACTCGAGGCAGCGGCTCGTCTTTGTGGCATGCTACTCGACTATCCACAGAATCGCGTTGGTACCCACCAAAAAGATATTCCCCGTTAAATAACTCTGAGAGCACGGCGTATCCTATGTTTGGCAACCATGGCAGCGAATTCATCTTTTCGCAACGCTTGCCTTCAGCATCAGGGGTTAGCCTCCGCCATGCCGAAATTGGGGATGATGGGCGCGTGGGCAACCACCAATTGTTGGCGGGGGTTTATGCCAACAGAAATGCGCCGCGCATCCCAATTAACTTGATTGTTAATCCCGCTACGGGAGCTAGAGCTTTATGCATTTTAAGCAATAGCCAGCTGTCGCAATCGATACTAGAAGACAACGCGCTCGCCGTATCGACAAATGAGATTTCTCTCGCTGCTGGCGGAACGTTTAGTTTTCAGATTTCGGCCGGCTCTAGTTTTTCTGCGGCGGCTTACAACCTATTCCCTGGAGATTTTCAGTCTAGTAGCGCCGACTTAGGCGTGTTACCGATTAGCTTCAACCGGCACTACTCTAACTCTATGCGCTCGCAATTAACCAACGCAAGTGGAGCGCTTTCTGCCACTGGGCAAGCAACATGCTCGTGGGTGGTTCCTCCCGGAGCGAGCCTGCCGCCGCAATTAGTAAATTACGAAATTGGCTTTTGCGCAGTTGCCAAGAACAGCACCAGCGGTTTTATAAGTAATGCCGTACGCGTTAAGGTTTTGCCTTAACCATTATTGCGACGAAAGCCTCGCTGGCTAAAAAACGCTGCAGCCAATCATGTAGCCCTGGCCATGGCTGTTGATCAAACCAGTCGATGTCGGCGATACGAAACTGCCTTACAAATGGTGCGAGGCATAACTCGGCGACCCCCGACTTACCGTCGAAGAGGTATGCCTTGTTTTCAAGCAAGGTATTTAAGCGCGATAAAAACACGCTGCCTTGCGAGCGGTGCTCGAGTTCGTCAGCGCCCGGATAACGCGTGGCGTATTTATAACGATCGAGGTGATGTTTAAAATCGCCATCGCAATCTGCTATTAAACTTTGCTCTTCATCGCTAATGGGTAAACACCATTTAACAATATCCAAGCTTTCATCAATCACCCTGCCGTCGTCAAGAACTAATACCGGAACGGTGGCCTTTGGCGATACGGCGTAAAGTTCCGGAGGGCGATTACGTAACTCAATTTCTTGTACAGAAACTTCTATGCCAGCAAAACGCAACGCCAACCTGGCGCGCATCGCATAAGGTCAGCGGCGAAAAGAGAATAGTTTATGCATTTTCACCATAGTCTATATTAACATCCTGTCTTTTGGAAGCGCTTACCGATTGCGCTCCTAGATAAATGCCTAGAAAGATAAGGATAGACCCAATCACCTCTGCGTAGCCAGGAGCTCCGTCTTCAGTGAAAATACCAAAGAACATCGCGAAAACCACCCCGACAAAGCCTATTTGGGTCGCACGAGTTGCAGTGTGATGCCTTAAGCCATGAGTTAAGCACACCTGCCCACCTTGCGTGCCAACGCCTAGCGCTAGCAGCCACCACCACTCTATACCATGCGGTAAACGAAAGTCGGCATAGCCTAAAGCTATGGACAAAGGGATGGAGACTAAAGGAAAGGCTAAAACAATAATTAGCGGGCTTTCGCTTTTATTTAATATCCGCACTAGTGAATAGGCAATCGATGAAAAGAAAGCCGTAAGCAAACCAAAGATGATGCCGTCTGTCGGGGCGTCCACCGCAAAACCTTTGATAAATGCAATGCCCACGATGGCTAGCAGAATCGAAAAGATGCGTTTAATCCCGTGCTTCTCTTTTAAGAAAGCTATGCCGATGATGGCCGCAAAGACAGGAGTGGTGTTGTAAATGGTTACCGAGGTGCCCAATGGCAAGCGATCAATCGCCTCAAAATAACACACTAATCCGCCAAACCCAAAAATGGAGCGCAGCAATAGCATCCATTTGCGATTTGCATGAAGAGCAATGCCTGCAGCGCGCAAGGCATAGATGGTCATGACCACCGAAATCAAACTGCGAAAGAAAACTTTTTCGAAAGCAGGTATCTCGGGCAGCATTTTTGCTGCCAATGCCATCACCGAGAACGAAGCTGCGGATGCAATCATCCACAGGGTGCCTGGATTAAATCCCTTTGCCAGTATCATCAGGTGTCCACCAACCATGAGACATTCCGGAGGTCGTCCAGAATGCGTGCGGGTCACTATCAGGAGTAATCAAAATCGCGCCGCCAATACCATTGAAGAAATCGCGCACACGTTCAAGCATAACCTGTAACGCCTCGCCAGGTTCTTTGCCAAAGCGAACCGCGTCTGATACGCGAGCTGCAAAGACTGAACGCATAAAGGACTCGCCCTCGCCCGTTGCGCTAACTGCGCAAACTTCATCCGCATAAGTGCCCGCGCCAATCAGTGGTGAATCGCCAACACGTCCAGGTTTTTTACCCATGGCGCCGCCGGTCGATGTCGCCGCTGCTAAATTCCCTTCGGCATCGCGAGCAACAGCGCCTACCGTTCCGCCAGCGAAATTCGGTGACTCGCCGTGTTCAACAACGCGGTGCCACTGCAAAAGCGTGGCTTCGGTCGTAAGTTCTTCTTCTGGGACCAAACGAAAGCCATGTTGCTCCGCCCACTCAGAGGCCGGCGCTCCGACCAATAGCACTTCAGGGGCCGTCACCATTTCGCGAGCAATCAGGATCGGGTTTTTAAACGCATCAAGGGCTGCTAAGCCCGCGGCATCACGTGTTTTGCCGTCCATGACTGCGGCATCAAGAGACACGCGGCCGCGGCTAGTTAACGCACAGCCAACGCCAGCATTATAGATAGGGTTATCTTCCAGCATTGCCACCGCAGCAGTCACTGCATCGACTGCTGAGCCTCCGGCATCCAAAATTTTGCCGCCGGCTATTGCTGCTAAGCGACAACCCTCAGCATGAGCTTCGCGCAGTGCTTCTGGGACATTGCCGGCCCCGCCGTGAACTAGAACTAATGGAGTACTCATTAACAATATTCTAACGTAGTGCTGTTAAACTTCTAGAGCATTGACACACGCTCCCACCGATTACTTAGTCGCCCCGACGATTCGCCTCGATAAAGGTGAGGGGCTCGCCGAAGCTTTACGTTGCCTGCGCGAGTTCGACCCGCGGATTTTTCTTATCTTTGGCGGTGATGCCGAAGACGTGCAATGGCTTCACGAGACTCTCGAAGACCAAGCTGGGCACCCTATTCTGTTGGCTGCCGACCTCGAGCGTGGCGCTGGACAACAATTCGAAGGATTAACGCCATTGCCAGATGCGTGGGCATTAGGCTTGCTTGGCCCTGAAGCAGCTTACGAGGCTGGGCATCGTACGGCCGCCGAAGCTGCCACCGCCAACGTGCGCTGGATTTTCGGGCCGTGTTTAGACTTGCACCGGACTGGCCCTGATGACATCTCGTCACCGATTATTGCCAACCGTGCATTCGGTGGTGATATCCAGCGCGTGATTGAATGCGCCGGCGCTTTTATTAAAGGTGTCACAGATGCTGGCGGCATCCCATGCGGTAAACACTTCCCGGGGCATGGTGCATGTGCTCAAGATTCACACACCGAGATGGCCGTGTCTTTTGATGACATGACTCCACACCTTGAGCCATACCGGGCTTTGGTCGAACAAATGCCAAGCATTATGGTTGGGCACATTGAGTTTCCGATGTTCGATGAATCGGGTAAGCCGGCGTCGCGTTCAAAAACGATCATGGATATCTTGCGCAAAGACCTTAACTACAAAGGTCTCGTTGTAACAGATTCTATTAGCATGACTGGTTTCGGCGAACCGCAAGAAGAGCTGGCCGTCGAGGCGATTGCTGCGGGTGTCGATGTGTTGCTAGACCCGAAAGACCCAGTCGCATTGGCAATGACTTTACGCGATGCCGTTGCGCGCGGTGACTTAGATGAAGAGCGCGTGCACGAAGCTGTGGCTCGCATCGACAAGCTCATTCGATTGTCTTTAGATACCGAGCCGCAAAAAACACGGCCTTTGGTTTTGGGTGGCGGGATGAAAACTTTAATGCGGCCTCTACCTGGAGGTTCAGGTGGACGCTCGCACCCGCGACCCGAGTATGCGCTTAATTTGGCTTCGACTCCTGATGCGATTCGCTTCCTTGAAGAATGGGGAGTACCTATTTACCAGCCAGACGAAGAGCCCCCCGCCGACATCGGCAAAGCCTTATTGATTTTGTGCGGTGCACGCGAAGGGCACGGCTTGCCCGACATCCCCGGTAACTGGCTGGAGGCTATTCACCATCAGCATCCACGACTGTACATGGCTGGGTCGCCAAATTCTTCCGAGATCGCTCCCGCTTCGGCGCGTGGCTGGTATGTGCCTGGTGTTTCACCCGCGCTACTCGGTATGCTGCTCACCGCCGACGAGCAGTAAATGGGTCGCTTTGAAGCACTTGATTGGATTGCCATCATTGGCTATATCGTGTTCGCGATGTCCGTTGGCATTTACCTAACCAAGCGCGCTTCTAAATCAACAGATGACTTTTATTTAGCAGGACGCTCTCTCAAATGGTGGGTTGCGGGCACCTCTTTAGTAGCAACATCGTTTGCCGCCGACACTCCGTTAGTTATTAGTGGTTGGGTGCGTAGCTCTGGCATTTCACAGAACTGGCTTTGGTGGGGAATGGCAGTCGGCGGCTCGCTAACTTTCGTCGTGCTAGCCGCATGGTGGCGCCGACTTGAAGTGACTACCGACGCCGAGTTCATCGAGCGCCGGTACTCCGGGAAGCCCGCTAGTTTTTTACGTGGTTTTTACGGATGCTACCATGCACTGATTACCAACACCATCGTATTAACTTGGGTGTTACTCGCGATGTTAAAGCTGGTACGCGTTATTTTAGGTGCAGAAGATGGCAGCTACGATATTTACATCGTTGGCGGCGGCCTAGTTCTTGCCCTTAGCTATTCGTTTTTATCCGGCTTATGGGGAGTCGTAGTGACAGACCTAATGCAATTTACGCTCGCCATGTTCGGAGCAATCTTTCTGGCCTATAAATCGATCGACGCGCTTGGCGGATTCACTGCCGCCCAGCAAGCTTTCGCCGGGTTGCCGCGCGCAACCACCTCAATTATGCCACTGCCCAACGAAGAAGGTCTCTCATGGGACAGTCTCGCATGGTGGTCACAAGGTTTCGGCGCATTCTTTATTTTCATTGGCGTTCAGGGATGGCTAAATAAAAACGCGGATGGCGGCGGTGCTGGCGTTCAACGCTACTCGGCATCGCTTGATGAAAATCATGCGCGCAAGGCGGCGTTATGGTTCAACATCGCGCATTATTGCATTCGTCCGTGGCCATGGATAATAGTGGGTCTCGCCTCTATTATTTTAATCGACCCTAGCGCCCTGCCGGTGGTCAACGGCGCCATCGACCACGAAGCAGCCTATCCGATGATGATGGCGCAGCTCTTAGGCCCAGGATTGTTCGGTCTCTTATGTGCAAGTTTTTTGGCGGCTTTCATGAGCACCCTTGATACGCATTTCAATTTAGCATCGGCGTATTTAGTAAATGATGTCTATCGCCGTTTTATTCGCAAGGAGGCCTCCGGCAAGCACTATGTGTGGGTCGGGCGCTTCGCTGAAATTTTAATCGGCATCATCGCTGCTACATTCGCTTTACAGGCAGACAGCATCGCGAATTTATTTACCTTTTCGCTTTCACTCATGGGAGGGCTTGGCCCCGCCCTGTTGCTACGCTGGTTTTGGAGACGCGCAAATGTCTTCACCGAAATCTCTGCGCTGGCGACCTCGACCATCCTTACCTTCGTCACAAAGTCATTAGATTTTGATTATCCCTTCAGCTACATGGTGGTGGTTCTTGGCTCGCTTATCGTCGCTGTTTCTGTAACTTACGTCACGCCACCTGCCGACAAAGACACTCTCGATCGTTTCTATTCAATAATTCGCCCAGACGAAATCTCCAAACCGCACTTTTTTGCAGCATGGGGTGGCGGTATTGCTCTAATCTACGGCTTGCTACTCGCTATCGGTCAATTTCTGCTTGGCGGCGCCTTTGTGACCCCGCTAATAATTTCGGTGATCGGAGCGATTATCCTACGCTTATGTTGGCATAAGTGTATCGATCCTTCACGATCTCACCTGAGTTCCATACAACAACAGAGTGGCAATAATCTGCGCCGATAGTAGAATAAGCACATGGCCTTTTTCGCTTCCACCGCCCGCGCCCAAGCTGTTAGTAATTCAGCAGCAAACGACACTCTCGAGCAACGTCTAGCGTTTTTACGCAAAGTCTACACCTTGTTCAGCTGCTCCATGGTCTTATGGATGGGCTCCGCATTGTGGGTATCCACTAACGACAAAATGCTCGGCCTCGCAATGGGTATTTTTGGAAACGGTTTTATCGGCATGCTCGTTTTTATGGCCGCACTTTTTGGGCTGCTACACCTAACGCGCAGCGCAAATGCACCGATTAATTACATCGGCTTAGGCCTATTCAGTTTACTCGAAGGATTCGTCACGGCACCGCTAATTAAATACTCGCTAATGGCAACTGGCGGCGAGGGCTTGGCCATGACCGATCCAAGCAATGTGGTGTTGCAGGCATTCGTCCTCACCGGCATGGTTTTCGGTGGCTTAACAACTTATGCATTAACCACTAAGCGCGATTTTAGTTTCCTAGGTGGCGCATTATGGATGGGCTTCTTCTTGCTGTTCGGCCTTGGTATTCTTGCGATGTTCGGCATCGGCGAATCCATGCAAATGGGCTGGGGCATCTCAGTCGGATGGATTTTGTTAATGGGCGGATTCGTTTTATATGACACGCAGAACATCATGAAGCGCTACCCATCAAACATGGCCGCCGCCGCCGCTGCAACTCTAATGATCGACTTCATTATTATGTTTCAGCGCATATTGATGTTGCTCTCCCGCCGCGATTGATACTTTCGGTAACACTCCTCCTTTGCGCGCAGCAATTCGTTGGCGGCTGGACGTACTCTGGGCCGCATACTGATGCCGCAGAGATTGCTAACGCTGAAAAAGCTATAGCAAAGGGTAAAGTTAGCGAAAACTTTTCTCCTCTTAACAGCGATTCTTTTTGGGGCACCTTCGACGTAGCCCACGATGTCGGAGAAGAAACGGCAAAGGCCTCCGCTTTTTATAAGCACAAAATTGTCGCTGAAAAAGACGGAGTGCTGCATGTGCGTATGGGCAGCGACGACGGAATAAAAGTATGGCTCAACGGCGAATTATTATTAGATCATAATGTCGAACGCCGCAATAACCCTTCTGAAGAGCATCTTGCCTTACCTTTAATAAGCGGCGATAACCAACTTGCCATTCGCATCATGAATGCCGGCGGCGCTTGGTCTTTCTCTATTAACAGTGAAAAGTCCGCAAATCCTATCGAGGTTGATCGGGCAATACGCGAGGGGGCTAATTGGCTCATCTACACACAGATGCTTGATGGCTCTTGGGGATATCACAAGTCAGCCTATCGTAATGGTGCGACATCCCTCGCGATTTATACCTTGCTAAGCTGTGGTATCGACCCAAAATCAGCAGCCATCCAAAAGGGCCTCAGTTTTATTAGTGCTGCCTATCCAGAAAAAACATATTCCGCCGGATGCCAGCTCATGGCTTTAGCTGAACTTAATGATCCGAAATATTATGAACAGATGGAGGTCATCGCTTCAGACTTAATTTCGTGGCAAGAGCAAAATGGTACTTGGGCCTACCCTAGCGGCCACTGGGATTTATCATGCACCCAATTCGCCATCCTTGGCTTAAATGCCGCGACTAAAGTCGGCATTGAGGTGCCGGCGAAAGTTTGGCGTGATGCCATAGCGGGTATTTTGTTATGCGGTGCACAGTTTGATGGAACGATTCAGCCGACAATTACAGGGTTCAAGTATTATCCAAATTATACATCGGGTGGCACGCTAGCGATGACGACTGCCGCCATGGCTTCCATAGAACTGTGCCGCAAGCAGCTCGGAGGAAAGTACCCGCAAAAAACGAGAAAGGAAATTAAGAGAACCGTAGCCGAGGGGATGGCGTGGATTACTCAAAACTTCACCGTGGCCCGCAATTATGGGTTTTCTAGTCAACACTTCTACACTCTATATGGAATAGAGCGAGTTGGCGCAGTGTACGGTATTAGCCATTTGGGCGATCACGATTGGTACAACAACGGGGCAACCTTCTTGGTAGATGCCCAACATCAAAATGGATACTGGCCGGACAAGAATGAGCCTTCTTCTCTACCTGACACGGCGTGGGCTCTTTTATTTTTAAAACGTGCCACCGCTAGTGCAGCTATCACCAGCGGAGAACAGATCGCGCGAGGAAATGAGTATGTCTCCGAAGAACTCGAAGGCCGGCTTAGATTACACGTCAACTATGGCGATCCTGTTGTCATGTGGGCATCACTCCCAGATGGCGCACAAAGCGAGGCCATTACTTATTCGATTAGACGTAGCGCGAACGCTCCGTGGCAAGAAATCGGCTCCTCTTCAGGAAATCGTTTTGCATTAACCCATACTTTCTCTGCGCCTGGGAAATGGCTTGTCAAAGCAGAATGTGTCATCAATGGCGCCCCGGTCAATTCAGCAGATCTAGCTTGCTACTATGTGCCGCGTCTCGGGCCGAACGACACGGGTTATGGCGATGATGAGTTCGAGAATTTAATCCCGGCTTGTCGGCCATCCTATGAAGTTTCTTCACGCGCCGCCGAATACTTTGACGGCGACAAACTCGTTGATGGCTCGCTAGGCACGCGGTGGTTCTGCAAAGGTGATGACCCCAGCCCCGAGTTCACCATTTCCTTAAAGAGGACGGCTAAAGCGACAAAGCTGTTGTTCAGCCATATCTACACTAGCGCTGAAAATTGTAATGATAATCCGAGGCCATCCGAGGTTGAAGTTTATATCAATAAAGATGATGAGCCTATCGTGGTTCAAATCAACCCGAATCAAAACCAAAAAACAATTTATACCTTCGATAAGAAGAAAAATATTAAAACGCTGCGGGTTGTTATTACAAAAATCATCAACGGGTCTTTGGGGGCCGCCGGAGTTGGCTTTAGCCAAGTAGAACTTCAGCGCTAGTCGCCAGCCCCTGCGAATCCACTGCGAGAATGGTCCTGGTACTCGCGAATTAATTTGTAAAAATCTTTTGGCAAGCCGAGTCGAGTTTTCCGCAGTCGTTTTGCATAACGGATAATGCCCACTGGGTCAGCAAAAAACAAAACCGGGGATGGCCACCCGCCGATTGATTTCATTATCTCTAATGTTTCTGCGCTTTTATTATGTTTGGCGAAAACAGGTTGCTGCGTGATGTCAAGTTGATCTAATGTCGACATGTCAAAATCATTAGGCAACAATATTGTTAATCCTTGCGCTGGCGCATCGATTTCCCAGTTGTTTAAAAACTGTTCGAGGTTTTTCTGTAAGTGCTCGATGTCTGTTTTAGCAAAAAGCATTAGCGCTGTGCCAGACCCCGAAAGTGGTACGCCATTCATTGGCAACCCAACAAGTTGGCGTAATTTATATTCCCCGCTGCGTTGGCTGTTAAATCCCCAGCCTTGCGCATGGGCAAATGGGCCTTGGGCTAAGCGGTCGAGGCGCTGAACTTTTGAATCAATAACGCGCATCGCGCCTGTAGTAGTAAAGAATCCAATGCGTCCGAATATTGGCCGGCTATTCAATAAGGTCGTGCGATGAACCATTTTATCCTCGAAGTATATTTCGGCTGTAGAGCCATCGACAATGATTTCGAAATCGAAGGTCTTGCCGTTTTTATCGAGAGCTATTCCGCCACTCTTAGCTCCTTCGCGAACAAACAATGAGCTTAATGACCAGGACAGCCCAGCGCCAGATTCTTTTTCTTCGGTCTCGCCTACTGAATAACGATAGTCGCCGCCTGAAAAAGACAAACGCGTATTACGGTCGCGCCTGTTCCAGCCAAAAACAATGCCACCGCTAAAATAGGTGGTGGTTTGCTCAATTTTACCAGATATTTTATAACGCCCTGGTTGTTGCCAACCATCAGCAAACACTACGGCTGTTCTGCCATAAGCTGTGCGGTCCATTGTTCCGGTGTCAGTACGTGCCTTGTTTCGGCCGACGTGCAGGTCGCCAAGAGAATCGTCTTTGTACCACATGCCGACACTACGCCTTTTGTCTAAACCGCTCAGGGCAAACTCTTGATAGCCACCATTGCTAAATGCCGTTGCCGGCTGCACAAAAGGGCTTTGCGCTAATTCTGCAATATCAACGAATGGCAGGGCCGGCTCTACTTGAAGACCGAACCCGGCAGCATAGCGCGAATAATCAGCGGCAAATGCTGCGCCACTTACCGGCATGTTATTCGCAGCGTGCAACTCTGAGAGTAGCTGCAAATAGCTAAGCCACTCTAATGTTTTCGTCAGATTTTTTGCTAGCGGCGTCTCTTCGTGCTTCTGTGCAAAATCGCGGATTGGAGAGCTGTAGCGTGGCCAATGCTGCAAGCACCAAGCCGCCCGGCCCTGATGATTCTCGTTTAAAAAACGGGAGAAGTCTTCAAGCACTGCATCACTTGGCTCGTCAACTACCATCGCCCATTGGTAAGCCAAGCCCGCAGCTTTATTTTTACACTGCTGCAATAACAATGCTGCAACGCGCGCTTGATCTTGCCCGAACCATGGTTCGGTTCGCCCACGCAGCCATGACCATGTAGGTTCGTCATAAATTACTTCAGCGCTTTCACCCGCCGGCCCACTCGGGGAAAAACGCTTTGTCCAGTCGGCCAGTTCTTTCCAGTAGAATCCGCCCAAGAACTTTCCGTAGTCTTCAGCAAATTCTTTAAGGCTTGATGGCCGGCCATCATTGCCATCGCAAAAGTACTTTTCGAAATTTGCTGTGGCCGATATTTTAGAACGACTCAAATCCTCTTGATAACTCTGCAATTTAGAGGCGAATAATTTGTCGCCGCCGTCTTCGAAGCCAGTCCAGTATTTTAGGTAAACATATAACGCATAGCCTGCCGAGTAATTGTCCCGGTACTCTTCTATATCGCCGCTAAGCAATTCGCTTAGTTTGGTAAATCCGCCATAACCTTTTTGTGACACTGAAAACAATGTGCCAAAGTTCACGTAATCATCCACAAAGTTTTCATCGGTCATCGGCCCGTAATTACCGCCGGTCCACACTGCTTTGCCTTCTGCCAGCCATGCGGGCAAGCCGCCAAACCTAGCGCCATCGAAACGGTGCGTTAGCTCGTGAGTTAAGCCGCGACCCAGCCCGGGAATGGTGCCTATCGTGAATTTAAAGGTTGTCACGTCGCCACCCTGGAATCCGCCTACCCAATAAAAAGGAGCGCCTTCTGATTCTAACCCAAATGATTCTGGAACTATGCGCACCGTGCCTTGGCGACCGTTAAACGGGTCTGTACCATAAAGGTTCAACAATCGCTGATGGTGCAATTCGATTGTCGCGGCTGTGCCCAGCAAAGTGTTATAGCCACACGAAGTTTCAACGCGATAAAGTTTATTCGGAGATAAACAAACCCCGGGGTTTTCGAAGGATCCATGGCGCAAGGTAAACTCTCGCTGCTGATCGATGTCTAGATCTTCTAGCTCTTCTATAGTGTACACATAAACGGTGTCCATCATTTCACGACGAACAGCCCCTAGCACGTCACTTGCTTGCTTCTTTTCGCGGCTGATATTCGCCGGCGTTGGGCCTTTCAAATCTTTGAACACCGATTGCGCTCCCATCCCAGAAAGGCATCGCGCAAACTTAAGCGCCAAGCCATTTTTACCGCCACCCTTTGCCATGTTCATTTCTTTGGCCATCGCCATCGCAACATCTTTCTGTAATGCATTGTCAATCGAAAGGATGGGTGAATAATTGCCCGGCATCAGCTTCAGCAAACTCGGATTATGCTGCGCCATAGTTGCCATCAAATCAGCGGACCAGTTTGCCATTACCCAGTCACCCACTTTTTTGCTGCGCTGCATGCGCTCGTAAAATTTAGCGAGCTCTTTAAATGCAGCAGTGCGTTTATAGGACAACTCGCTCAACGACGCTCTCTCTTGTGATTTAAGTCGACCGTTACTATCGGCTTTCACGGACAGCAAATAATTCGCCCACAATACTTTTAAATCTTCATCGTCGCCGCACGCCTCTAGCAGCAAAGGCACCACTAAGCCAGCATCGCCGCCATTGCTAAGCGCGAAATAGAAATGGTCGTAAGCACCTTCGGCGTCGCCAGCCGCAAGACTTCGCCGCCCACTGTCGATGCTTAAGTTTACCGTAGAAAGCTGCGCGCTTGCTGTGAGGCAAAGGCACATCCAGCATAGTGCGGATGCAATGAATTTCATCTAGCGCAGTATAGCCACTTAACCCCTTTATTTTTATTTCATTTTTTATAGCTATGTTGTTACTTTATCCTCGTGAGAGTGTATTCTTTGGCATATGAAATGTGTTTTAGCCACCGTTTTAGCCATCGGTAGCCTGCTAGCGCCCTGCGCCTCCCAGCAAGCTGACCTCGAGGCCGAGCTGCTCACCCTTGAGGTCTTGCGTCAAAACCCATTGCGCCCCGAACTGGTTAATGGTCAACTTTATCTTATTGCGCAAATTAACAGCAATGACGCTGCCAAGGCGCTCGATAAATTAGTAGCTAAGCTTCCTGAGCTACATCGCTACATCGCTATTAGGGCGCTAGGGTTAAACGAATCCGAGGAGGCCACTAAGGCATTGCAGCGCATGGCCAAAGATCGCGGAGACTTGCGGGTGCGGCGCCAAGCGATTCGTGTCCTGGCAAGTGGCGATCAAGAAGACCTAGATTTTTTGCATAACAAACGATTGAAGTACGAATCTGATTTACGGGTGCGCGCTCTAATTTTAGAATTGCTCATGAACCGTGGGCAGCCAAATCTTGACAAGGCTTTTTTAACCGCCGCAAAATCTAAAGACACGGTTTATGCCGGAGTTGGGCTAGAAGGCATCGGCAAACAAAAAATCAAGGCCGGCTTAAAAATCATCCACGGCGCTTTAGGTCACCAAGATGTGCCGTATCGTTTAGCCGCCTATGAGGCACTCGCTAGTTATGGTGGCGAGCGCCAATACGCTGCGATTATCAAAGGCCTCCAAGACTCTATTAATGTGGTGGTGCGACCCGAAATCAGCGCCCAACTACAACGTGCTCAAACAGCCGACGAGGTCAGTGCTGTTATTTCTCATTGCATGCGTTCTAAAGACCTGGATCTTGTAACCCTTTGCGTTGAGGCTTTAGTCGTTATCAGCACCAAACAACCACAACTATGCTCCGATGCGCTGCTAGAACTCATGCGCAGCTCCGAAGATAAAATTCGCAGTTTATCCATCGAGGGTTTGGTAAAAATAAGACATACTGGATTACAACACTTCTTAGTGGAGTTTCTCGATCACTCAAGCGCGCAAACTCGTTCTGACGCAGCCTGGGGGCTCAGCCAACTCGGTGACATCCCTCCAGAAACAGAAATAAAGTTAGTCAAGATGGCTTCTAGCGAGCGGCCGTCCATTAGGATTCAAGCTCTCAGGGCTTTGCGCTGGTTCCCAAATTCTGACTTGGCGTATCAGGTTATTAATGACTGCCTCGAAGATGAACTTTGGGCAGTACGTGCAACCGCCGTTGCAAGTCTAGAGCTATTCCGCCGCGATGAATCACTTAAGCCGTTGTTCTGGTTAATGGAAAACGAAGCAGGTCGTGTGCGCTCAGACGCAATCAAAGCCCTTGAATTACTAACCGGAGAAAACTTTGGGGCCTCGATGCATACCTGGAAATCCTGGTATGCCGACCAAGGCGACACTTACACATTGCCGACTAAAGAGCAAGCGAATGCGATGATTAATGCACGCAAAAACAAGTCGAAGCATAATGGCACGATTGCCCAAAGCGGATATCACGGCATAGCTGTTCCGTCCGGTGGCGTTGTTTTTATCCTCGATATCAGCGGTTCAATGAACTCAAGATTTTCACCGACAGAGACTTATTATCAGCACTTCTCGAATACCTTGGCCGAAACCGTATTGGCTCTTAAGCCGGATACGTCCTTTAACATTATCCTGTTTTCCTCCGGCGTGCGCGCCTGGAAAAGCGAACTCGTCGAATCTGGCGAAAAAAATCGCCTTGAAGCGCAAGCCTGGTTAGAAAAAACAACCCCGGGTGGTGGAACGAATATTTACGGAGCACTAACAGCAGCGCTAGCGTTCGAGGAAGCGCAAACCATTTTCATTATGACGGATGGTTCGCCGTCCGCTGGCGAGTTTCAGATGCCAGAATCAATTCTTGCGGAAATAGATCGCATCAACCGTGATCGCTTTATTCAAATTAACACCATCGCTGCCGGAAGCATTCGTGCTGAATTTTTGGCTGATCTCGCTGCAGCTAACGGCGGCAAAGCTGTGGACATGCGAAAAAAGGCCAAGTTGAAGAACTAAAGCGGGTCAACAACAATGCCCTGCTGCTCGGCCAACTTGTATAGAGTCGGACGCAAAAGCAGTAATTGTTGACGATTTGTTTTAAGTAAAAGCTGACGGCGATACTTGCCACGCAAACGCTCGATAGGCGGCGGCGCTGGCCCTAAATATTCAGTAGTCTGCCCAAATCCGCCTGGGACAACCGCTTTAAGTGCTTCATAGGCTTCATTGGCCATTGCAATCGCACGCTGCTGATGCTGAGATTCAAAGCTAATGCGTAATACATCACCAAAAGGTGGGTAACCGAAATCTTTGCGTTCTTGCAATTCGACTACTGAGAATTTGTCGTAGTCATGTTTTGCAGCAGCCAGCAATGCTGGATGATCAGGCATCCATGTTTGCACGATTACTTCGCCGCCAAGTGAGCTACGTCCGGCGCGCCCCGCGACTTGTGCGATTAAGTTAAAGCAGCGCTCACTCGATCTAAAATCTGGTTGATGCAATGCGGTGTCGGCATTTAATACGCCGACCAAGGTCACCTTCGGGAAGTCTAATCCTTTAGCGACCATTTGCGTGCCGAGCAAAATGTCGTATTTGCCATCACCAAAATCTTTTAGCGCCTGTTCATAAGATTCGCGGCGCAACATAGTGTCACGGTCCATGCGTAAAATTCGCGCGCCAGGGAAAGCGCGTTGTACGCTATCTTCGACTCGTTCAGTGCCAACGCCGATCATTTCAACTTTATGCCCGCATGTAGCGCAGCATTGTGGCATAGGTTCTTCTTTGAGGCAGTAGTGGCACAAAGCCTTCTTGCGCCAACGATGGTAAGTTAGCGCGACGTCACAAGTCTCGCACGAAATCGTTTTACCACACGGGCGGCAATACCATGCTGGAGAAAATCCGCGTTGATTTAAAAACAGAATAGCTTGCTCTTTCTTTTCCAATATCTTCTTTAGCCCAAACTTTAATTGTGAAGACATCACTAACCACTGCCCACCTTCGGCTTTTTCGGTACGCATATCGACTAGCTTAACCGGTGGTAGCGAGCCCCCTGCAACGCGGTCGCGTAAATATAAAAGCTGCATGTCTTGCGAGTCAATAGCTGCCTGCCATGACTCGAGTGACGGAGTCGCGCTGCCTAAGACGCAAACAGCAGACTCTAAGCGTGCACGTTCGCGCGCAACTTCGCGAGCTTGATAGCGAGGAGTTGATTCTTGTTTGTAAGTGGACTCGTGCTCTTCGTCGACAATAATTATTCCGAGGTTGGGGACTGGCGCGAACAATGCCGAGCGCGCGCCAATAACGACACGCAACTTCCCTTCGCGAATGGCTAACCATTGGTCATGACGCTCCGCATCGGTTAAGCCGGAGTGAAGCACTGCGACGTCCCCGCTGCGCGCGCGGAACCGAGCGACGGTCTGCGGTGTCAAAGAAATTTCTGGCACCAACACGATGCCGCCACGGCCTTGGGCTAAACATCGCTCTAAAGCATGTAAATAAACTTCGGTTTTCCCTGAGCCTGTAATGCCGTACATCAAAAAATCTTGATGGTGTTTGGCGTCAATAGACTTATTTATGGCTGCCACACAATTCTGCTGTGCTCCTGTGAGCTGCGGCGGGGTGTCACGCACTAGCTCACGGCCCGCAAAAGGGTCTATCACTTCGGTTTTATTATCGAACTTCACCCATTCTTTTTTATGCAAGGTGGTCAGCGGCGACTTAGATAAGCCCGTGCGGTTACAAAACTCGCGTACTTCCATGGGGCCTGCCGCTTGCCTTAAATAAGCCACCGCCTTGGCCTGCTTAGGAAACTTTCTTTCAAGAGTCTCGAATTCTTTTTCGCTAAGCTTATGCACCAACTCGACAGTCGCAATAGTGCGCCGCGAGCGATTGCTGCGTAGCGCCGCTGGCAACATCGCCGCTAAAGCTTGGCCCCAAGAACAATACGCGTCATCGGCAATATTTCGCGACAATCGTAATAACGATTTATTCAGTAAAGGTGTCGCATCTAAACAGGCTTCGATGTCCTTAATGCGCTCAACAGGCACCCCGTTTGGAGGCGCATCATCGATTGCCACGACGACACCGACTATTGGGCGGCGCCCGAAGCTGACCTTTACTCGGCAGCCAGCCTCAACCGGTTCCGCATGTTCAGGAATATGATAGGCAAATTCACGACGTACGGGAGTGTTCAGAGCCACTCGCGCATATCTGCCGGCCGGGGCCGCAAACAGGGAACCTTGGAATGCATCCATTGCAGAGAATTGTAGTCATGCGAGACCCTGTTACCCTATGCCGATGGCAACATCTTCCCTGCCGCTACAAACTCCTGTGACTTTAATCACCGGCTGGCTGGGTGCTGGCAAAACAACCCTGCTCAATCGCATACTCACGGAAAACCACGGGCAGAAGTATGCCGTGCTCATAAATGAGTTCGGCGATCTTGGCATCGACGACCGCTTGATTGTGCGGCGCGAGCAGGATTTGATTGAGCTGTCAAACGGCTGCATCTGCTGCACAGTACGTGGCGACATGATTGACAAGTTGCTCGAATTGAGAAAACGTAAATTCCCGTTCTTTAAGCGCCGCCGCTTTGACGGCATTCTCATCGAGACCACCGGTATTGCCGAGCCCGCTCCACTGTTACGGACTTTCTTAGTCGAAGAAGAAGTTTCGATTTACTACGCTGTCGACAAGATTATTACTATTGCAGACGCGCGAAACCTAGAGCGTGCATTGGAGCACCAATCGGCAAGCGAGCAACTCGCGCTCGCCGATACTTTAATCATTAACCACTGTTCTGAATTAAGCGATGAGCGGATTGACGAAGCGCGGGAAAATGTTCGCGCGATAAATAGCGATGGCAAATTATTGGTTGCCGAGGTCCCAAGCCTGCGGCTAGAA
>CAWWAN010000017.1:0-17056 GCA_963934925.1 uncultured bacterium
ACATCGATTTTGGGAATCGCACCACCATCTTCTTTGTAGCGAAAGAATTTGCGGTAAGCCAAGTTCATCTGATCCATGGCGATACCCGCGGTCATCAACACTAGATAACTTGCATCAGTGTGTATACGGTAGTGTTCGGTTTCGTGATGCCAACGCGTGGCCCACTCGCTGTGTTTTTTGTTGTTTTCTTCAAGCCACTCACTGTCGACTCCGGCAGTAGGATCTGAGCCAGCGTAGATGTCTACGGTCGCAGTGTCGGCGCCACCGTTGCGTTCAATTTCTTTGAGTCGATCAATCGCGCGCTTTAGTAAGGGGTCGATGTGCAATATTTCTTGCACGACTTTTATCGCCGAGTGGTGCCGCCCTTTGTCACTGTGGGACTTCTCAATTTTGAACAACTCTTTTATGTAGTCGTTCGAAAGGCTGCTGAATTCTTCAGCGTAGGGGTCGATACCTAGCAATATCTTTTTCACCTCTTTCAAGCGCTTGCGCGATACAATTGATTTGTCCGCAGCGACCGCGATTTTCATCCATGAATGCCACGCGTATGCAGCGGTGTCTATGTCACCCATGGCAGTTGCAATTTTTGCCCATTGTTCTAGAGCGCCAAAATGCTGGTCATCGCGTTCAAGCGCGTGCTCAATGTCCGACAGCGCAGCGGCAAAATCGTTTTCTTCAAAGTGCCTCTGTGAGGCGTTGATGTACTTCTCGACAAAGGGGTTGCCAGTGTTAGTGTGTACAGGGACCCAGCTAAGAGCTATAACAACGAAGAAGGCAGAGAACTTAGACATCGAGACTGATTGTACGCCTGCGTAGCTGGCCACAGGCTGCATCTTTGTCTTTGCCCATGCTCAAACGCAAAGTGACAGAAAAGGCATTGTCACGCAGCCGCTGCGCGAATGCCTCGCAGGTCTTGCCATCGGGATAATGGAAATCTAACTCGTCAATGTTGTTGTAAGGAATTAAATTCACGTGGCAGCGGCTATTGCGCAGTAAATCAGCCAGCTGCTGTGCTTGCTCGATGCTGTCATTGACTCCTGCCAATAAAACATATTCAATCGTGAATTCGCGACCCGTGGTATTAAAGTAATTTTCGGCTTCATCAAGTAACTGCTCGATTGTTCGATCTTTAGTTCCGGGCACTAATTCTTGGCGGAGGGTATCCGTAGTCGCGTGCAATGAGATTGCAAGCTGTACCGTCTTACCGAAATTAGCAATCGCGGCGATGGCACCCTTTGGCGCAACGGTTGAAACAGTAATTCGGCGTCCCGAGAAATTGGAACCGGCTTCGTCAATTAAACTATCAAGAGCTCCGAGGACATTGTCAAGATTATGGCCGACTTCGCCCATTCCCATAACAACAATACGGTGAAAGTCACCAAATTCGCGGCGCATCCAAAAGGCCTGCTGTAGAACTTCTGATTGCGTTAGATTGCGCTTTAGGCCTTCCATACCCGATGCACAGAAACGACACTGAACAGCGCAGCCAACCTGGGTGCTGATGCAAATGGTTTGCCCTTTAGTGCCAGGCATGCACACCGCTTCGACCAAAGAGTCATCAGCTAGTTTAATAAGTACCTTGCGCGCACCGTCTTCAGCATGCGAGGCTTTGATTAATTCCGTATCAAGCACTGGTGTTGATGCCAACTGTTCGCGCAATGCTGCTGGCAAATCAGTCATCTCTGCCCAATCGTAAACACCGCGTTGGAAAACCCAGCGCGCAGCGATTTTCCCATAAAACTTCTTGTGACCTAAGTCGACAAAATATTGCGGCCAATCACGTGGATGTAAATCTAAAATTGAGTTAACCATTAGCTTAAATCTTTAATGACATTGTAGATTTCGCGCGCCCACTTCATTGCGGTCACGCTGTCAGAGGGATTACATCCGCCAACTGATTGATGGCCACCGCCACCGTATTTCTTCATCAGTTCGCCTAAGTTGAAATCGGTTTGCGGTCGGTTCCATGGGTTGGATGAGACCGTGATGTGATCGCCTGCTCGGGTTGGCAATAAAGTTACTGCAAACTGAACATCGGGGTGCAAGTAAAATGGCGCGAACCTGTCGCGACGTATTTTCTTAGAACGCAAGTCGGCGAGCAAGGCGGTACCATTGTCGAGCAAGACGTTGCTCTCAAAATTGTCGAGCGCATTGTCGCGATTTTTCGAAGAGCGTTTGTAACACTTTTCGACAACGGGATGCTTGGCGATATCATCCAAATGCTGATCACGCATCAACTGTACCATGGTGTCGTGAAACTGTAAATTCGGCGAGCAAGTAAGGGCTCGGCTAACAATCATTGCCGGCTCGGTGCCAAACAGCGCAGCCTCTGCAGATTCATATCCGGCGGAGTCGATAATGTCAGACCACTTAGCCAACTCAGTAAAATGTGCCGGAGGGGTGTAGCCCCAGTGTTCTGCAGCGTGTCGCAGGATGATGGGGGGGCAACTCTTCGCAGTCGAGTCGAAGCAACGATTCTCGTCGTCGCTATATTGCTCTTGGTGGCTATCTTCTAGAAAAGTGGTAGGGTGGTGGTCAAACCAGTATTTCGCTCGCGGATGATAATGAAAATCAACCACAGCAAACTCTTCACCATTAGCGAAGTTATCCCATTCAAGGGTGCGGTCGAAGTTGACGCCTTCCCATGAGACATCGTGATGACCTCGAGTGGTCGCCAAGGCATCAGCAAGAATGGCGGCAGCAGCCATGCCATCAAAATCGCGGTGAAAGTAAATTTTCATTTGTTACTGCTCAAGTAATTGGTTGCCGAAAACATGCTGTTGGAAATATTTACTCCATTCGATGTCTGGGGACGCTAGCATCAACATGTTAAGGAGATCGTCGGCACTATACGCCGATTTTAGGTAGATTTGCCTACACAGCTTATTAAACTTCTTCGGTCCAAGCTTGCTGGCGATATTTTCCCAAACAATTGCACCATAGCTGAGCAGGCGGCGTGCGCCATATAAGTCGTTAACAGGCGTGAGAGATAATGCTTGATGCATGCCGCCCGCATTACTTTCGTTTAACTTCCAGAAGTCAGACATGCTTCCCGCTTCGTCTTCATAGCCGGATCTCTCTAGTAGTTGTTGCGCAAGATATTCAGCTAGCGAGCGTGTTAAAAACAACTTAGCGCTACCGAGACCTGTAGATTCTATGCCGAAACGATATTCGCACAAAATTCTTGCTAGATGTACGCGACGAGAAAAATTATCGATGGACGTATCCGCAGGAGCGTCAAACCATCCCCGTTGTTCATCGAAGACTAACAGTCCGCTAAATAAGCGGTCGCCTGAATATGGGAAACTCGACACTGTAAACGGTATTTTGTGCAACCCAAGTTGACTGTCTAGCACCCCGTCGAGGAGTAGCAGTTCGTCAATAACGCCGTCTGGCAACTTCGATTTGCTGTCAAGGCGCAGAAACCATTTAAAGTCATCGACTTGCCTTGTGCGATAATTAGCGACAGCAAAAAACGGCCAGGAGCTTCCTGAAGGGACAATTTGTGTGAGACTATTCTTGAGTTTTCGTTTCTCATTAAGTTCAACCTTAAGCATCGGCGCCGAAACAGCAATGAGGTGGGGCGCGTATTCTAAGCTTAGTTGCCACGCCGGAGCGCGATATTCAAGGTCACCACCAAAGTTTGGTATTGCTAACCACAGCGGATCGAAAGCCATCAAATCATTCCCGTTTAATCGAAAGATGCCATTGGGAAGGCTGATATCGTCGCCGACATTCAAGGCCAGCTGGTAGTGCATTGCGCCGCTGCCTAATAGTTTGCTATTAACAGCCATCTCCGGCAACTGCCACTCGAACGTGGGCGCATTTTCATGGCCAACAAAAGCCACCTCTATATCGAGAAGGTTAGTCGTATTAGAATTCGCCAAGGATACGCTAATTGCCAACGTGCCAGGGTAATCGTGTGCTAGGCCATGTGCGCCATTCCCGCGATAAATATCATTAACTACTAAGTCAGAGGCAAGCCACGATTGCGGAATCACAAAGCTATCTAAACATTTTCTAGCGTCATCCAATTTATTTAGCGGGGACTCCCAGCTGATGACGACCATTAAAGTCTCGTGAATAGCAATCCGCTGCAAAACAATAGAATTGCTAGTAGTGATGTCGAAGCCACCGCCATCAAGTATCGACACCTTGCCGCGCCAATTATTGATTACCATCGACGGGTAACTCTGCGCCATCGGCTGCCACTGACGCTTACGAATGTCGCTCAGTACTGAGTCAAGGTGAGCACCACTGCTCGAAATGTCATAACGCGCCACCTTAACAGCCGCTAAAGGCTCGATACTCTTAGCTATAAATGATGCGGCGGCGTCAGACTGAAACTCGCCAAAATAACTCGGCAAATTAATGTCGAACTCGTGGCCCTGTTGAAAACTGCAGAGGGCGATTAAGCCAAGTAGGCTGAACATCTAAGCAGATTCGCGTTTGCCGCCAGTGATTTGTTCTAGCAAAACGCCGACGCATGAATTCTTTATCATCTCGCCGGTGATAACGAAGCGCATGGGCTCGCCGTCGTAATCTGGCAAGCTAAACATGAGGTCTTGCAAAGTGTTCTCAACAATCGAACGCAGTGCGCGTACGCCTGTGTTGCGGCTATGAGCTAGCGTCGCAATTTCTTTCAGAGCGTCTGCGGTAAATTCGAGTTGGTGACCTTCCATCGCAAAGTACGCTTGGAATTGACGAATAATCGCATTCTTTGGCTCGGTGAGAATGTGCACCAAGTCTTCAGCGCATAACGAATGTAGGTGCGCATGAATAGGTAGGCGACCCACGAACTCAGGAATCAAGCCAAAATCAACTAGGTCACGAGTCTCGAGCAACGGTACCAAACGATCACGTTCTGGCAGGTCCTCCGATTTGACTGCAAGACCGAGCGCGCTTTCGTTTTCGTGAAAACCGATAGCGGCTTCGCCGACACGTTTGCCAATGATGTCTTCAATACCAGAGAATGTTCCACCAACAATAAACAAGATTCCAGAGGTGTCGAACTGAATAAATTGCTGTTCAGGATGCTTGCGGCCGCCTTGGGGGGGGACATTTGCCACCGAGCCTTCAAGGATCTTCAGTAGTGATTGCTGGACGCCTTCACCAGAAACATCGCGAGTAATGCTTACATTCGAAGTAGTACGCGCAATCTTATCAATTTCGTCGATGTAAATAATGCCGCGCTTTGCAGTCTCGAGATCAAAGTCACAAGCTTGTAGCAGTTTCAGCAAGATGTTCTCTACGTCTTCGCCAACATAACCAGCCTCGGTTAAAGTCGTGGCATCGGCAATAGCGAAAGGCACGTTGAGGATCTTTGCCAAAGTACGCGCTAGCAAGGTCTTGCCAGAGCCAGTCGGTCCGACTAATAATACATTCGATTTCTCGAGTTCGACGTCTGCCCATTCAGGTTTTTCGCCGCTAATCTCATCGAGTTTGACTTCAGACTGTAGACGCTTGTAGTGGTTGTGAACAGCTACAGCCAAAACACGCTTGGCCGTTTCTTGGCCGTAAACATATTCATTAAGGCGCTCGGTGATTTCACGCGGGCTTAGGAAGGAGTCTACATCGAAGTTCGAGGTCGCAGAGGTAGCCTCTTGAATACGCTTGTCCTCTTCGTTGAGGATGCTATTACAGATATCAATGCAATCATTGCAGATATAAACGCCCGGTGGGCCTGCAATCAAAGAGTCTACGTCACCACGCACTTTTTCACAAAAAGTACATGATTCACCGCGTGTGTTGTCACTGGACTTACTCATGCAAATATTGTATCACAAAATCTGCTGTTTAGACGCCAAAGATTAAGCTGTTATCGACCGATAATCTTGTCAACTAGACCAAATTCAACAGATGCTTCAGCCGACATGAAGTTGTCACGGTCGCAAGCTTTCTTCATGGCTTTGGCAGTCTTGCCAGAATGCTTGGCGAGAATGTCCATCAAAGTGTCATTGAGGTGCTCCATCTCTTTGTACTGGATGCCGACGTCAACCGTTTGGCCCTGAGCACCACCTAAAACTTGGTGGATCATGACCCGTGAGTTAGGCAAGATAGAACGCTTGCCTTTTGTTCCACCAGCCAGTAGTACTGCACCCATCGACGCAGCCTGCCCAATACAAGTAGTTGCAACATCACATTCGACTAATTGCATCGTATCGTAAATCGCCAAACCAGCAGTCACGGAACCGCCAGGTGAGTTGATATACATTTGTATATCTTGTTGTTTGTTCTGCTTAGCCAAGAACAGCAACTGTGCCACGATAACGTTTGCAACGTCGTCGTTAACGCCAGTTCCCATGAAGATGATGCGGTCTTCGAGAAGTCGACTGTAAAGGTCGTACGTACGCTCTCCGCGCGCAGTCTTTTCGATGACGTAAGGAACCGAGTATGCCTCGGGTGAAGTAGGCTGTGAATGAGTCATGTCGTAAATCTAGCGTTAAGCCTTGACAGAATCAACGGCTTCTGCCTGATTTGCTTCAAGAACTTGCTGAACAATGTGGCTACGGACCTTAGATTCATGAATCTCAGAGCGTAGGTCGTCTTCCATGTTTTGCGCCTTGTAGAACTTTTTGACCATTTTTACATCCATGCCTTGCTGGGCAGCTATGCTGCGGTAGGCCATGTCGAGATCTTTGTTATTGACACGTATTTTCTCTTGTTGACCAAATTTACGTATGATAAACCAGCCTTGCAAGACTTTCTCAGAATCGTCGCGGAGGTCAGCGCGTTTCTTGTCCACTTCTTCTTGCGCTTCTTCTTCCGAAGCACCTTGCTGTTGCATTTGCTGCTGCTGACGTTGTCCTGCTTGCTCAGCTTGCTCGTCAATCATCTTCGACGGCAAGGCGAACGGGTTCATGTCGTAAACGGTGCGCAAAATCTCGGCAGCTTGACGTTGCCGCTCTTGCTGCTCGTTGTCGAGCATGATGCGTTCGCTCAGACGCTCGGATAGAACCTCTTCCGTCTCGAGGCCGAGAGCTTCGGCAATTTCACTCGGAGAGGCGACGCGCGCTTTCTGTATCTCTTTGACCACGATGCTCGCAGAGCCCGTCTTGCCAACCCAGTCCGCATTCTCGAAGCCTTCTTTGAATTCTACCTCTAATTCAAACTCACTACCGGCTGTGGTGCCAGCAAGTGCAGCATCAAACTTTTCTGCATCCGAGCCGTAAAGCGGAGATCCAAGCACGAAGCGTAACCCCTCGTTCACTTCGGAAGATTCGCCTTCATAGTTGTAAATCAAGTCGACTAAAGCACAGTGTGCGTCGTCGAGCGTGCCATCTTCTACAATATCGAACCGTTGGTGGTTAGACCCCAATGTTTGTAGTGCTTCTTCTAATTGCTCACTTGAAGCAGTCGTGGCTTCGCTAGTCACACTAATGTCACTGAAGCTAGGCAAGACGACCTGTGGCATCGTGTCCACGCTGAACTCGAAGCTCAGAGGTTTGCCTTCCTCAATTTCAACGGTAGAGCCATCGATTTCGTGCATGCGTAAAACTTCGTTACGAAGCCCAACAGCAGCAAGGGCATCTTGTGAGATATGCTCAATCAAATGATCTTTAGCATGCTCGAGTAGGCTATCACCATACATTGAGCGCAAGACAGAAGCCGGCGCCTTACCCGGGCGGAAACCTGGGATTTTTTGCCCACGCGAAGCATCTTGATAGGCGTGGTCGATTTCTTGTGTAACGCGCTCTGAAGGAACAGTTACGCTAATTTTGTACTCGCAGGGGCCACTTTCAGTTTTAGTTGCTTCGATAGGATGGTTCTTTGACACTTTTATGGGTGGTTCGGTTTTAAAACGGTCATGTATTGTCGCTTCGCGTTGAGCAATTGTCTAGCTGTCTAGACTAAATAGCGCGATGAAATTGTCACGGTCGAGATAGGGCGCAAATTCACTATACTTCCCGACCTCTTTTAGCTCGATAATGGATAGTCCCGATGCATTGAGCCAATCAAATGCCACGGATGGGCGTTTGGCGCCAGCCGCCGCGCGGGCTGCCCATACGAAATCGTCGCGTTTCATGCGGCGGCGCACCTGTTCGTTCTTTACGCCCTTCTTATAAGCTTTGTCAAAAACATGATAGGCTTCGGAATGTAACCCGAGTTTGACCTGCATGCTGCCGAGGTTGACGGCGTAAGGCCAGCCTCCGTTGTTGTCGCGATATTCTTGCTCTGGCTTGTCTAGCAAATGCTTCGTACCCTTGCGGTCGCCCATGCGATGCAGACTGTACGCAATGTCTTCAGCAAGGCGATGCGTTGGCTCTGCCTTCAAAAAACGCTGATATTTATTTTGGTGGCGGGACCATTTGAAAACTTTTGCACCAGCCTCAAAAGCAAGGACTGCAAGTCGATTCACCTCGAGCGATTTTGGCTCTAGCCCGTCTTCGATCGATTCTGTGATGAAGTAGGCCGCTGTATCGGGTTGAGGATATGCTGCGAGTAGAGTGAGTAGTCCGACGCGAAACTCTTTAGAGGTTATTTCAAAAGCGGCCGGGGCAATGAACAATTCGCCGTTGAATTCGCGCTCCGCCAAAATGCCAAAGATGGCGCCAAGTTCGTCAGCCTGGAATCTCTCGTAGTCAATCTTCTTGGACATAGCCAAAATATTGCTGACGTCGGCATAAAGCAAAGAAGCTTCGACTATGGATTGTAGTAAGCGCGCATTGGTAGTGTCGATGTAGCGCTCGGTCTCGAGTTGGGTGGCGCTAGAGCCGTGCTTGATAATCGTATAAATAGCCTTAGGTCTTTCGCCCGCTGGAAGCCTGTCAAGAAGCGATAGCAGGCGTGCGGCGGAACTGTGATCGAGAACGTTACCAAGTAATTGCAAGACGCGTGATACCTGACCAGACTTTGCTGGATCACCGAGCATGGTATTGAGACTGACAAACAACGGTGTCTGGATTTCAGGCTGCAGGGACTCAAATAGTGCCATTAAGTTGCGGTCGCCGCTCTCTAGGAATTGCGCGCCATCTTTGGCCCAAGCAGTGTTTGCCGTTTCAATGCGAGCGGCGCTTTTTTCGACCAAAATATCACGTAGCCCTTCGAGGTTATTTTGAGCGAACAGGGTAGAGCACAGCGGCATCAGCAACAAAGTTGCGACAAAGGTAGGGCGGCTAATCATACAGTCATGTACAATAACGCGTGATTGACCTAGAAACATGGAAGAAAACGAATTTGATGTGGTGATAGTGGGTGGTGGCCACGCTGGCATTGAGGCGGCGGCGGCTGCCGCTCGACGTGGTACGCGCGTTGCCTTGGTGAATCTAACGGCGGACTCTATCGGCCGCATGTCGTGCAACCCAGCAATCGGTGGAATTGGCAAGGGGCAATTGACCCGAGAAATAGATGCCCTCGGTGGTCTGATGGGTCGCATTGCCGACCACGCAGGCATCCAATTTCGTATGCTGAACACCTCAAAGGGTCGAGCTGTACAATCTCCGCGTGCGCAGTGTGATCGCGATGCGTACGAAAAACACGCACAGCAACTAATCTCTGAGATTGAGAATATTACGGTGGTTGCAGGAGAGGTCTGTGACATCGAGTTTAATGAGCAGCGGCAAGTAACTGCTGTCATTCTCAGTGGGCAGCAACGACTGACTTGCCAAGCAGCAATACTTACTACGGGCACTTTCTTAGAAGGTGTGTTACACCAAGGTCTAGAAAACGTCGAAGGCGGGCGTGTTGACGAAGGTGCGAGCCATCCTCTCGGAAAGACTTTACGCTTACTTGGCGTGCCCGTCGCACGACTGAAAACGGGCACGCCACCGCGCATTGCCTTAGACTCGGTTGACTTGTCCGTTTGCGATGAGCAACCCGGCGATGCTGTCCCGTCACCATTCTCTTTTGTGACCGGAGATTTGTCCGAGCGAGAGCAAATAAACTGTTGGTTGACTAAAACGACTGCGCGTACTCAAGAAATTGTGCGCGACAATCTCGACAAAACCGCGATGTATGCAGGTCGCCTCGAGGGTAAAGGGCCGCGTTATTGCCCGTCGATTGAAGACAAGGTAGTGCGATTTGCTGATCGTGATGCACACACAATTTTCCTAGAGCCAGAAGCTGTCGGTTCTAATATTTTATACGCCAATGGTATTAGCACTTCGCTGCCAGCTGATATCCAGCTCGAGTTTGTTCGTACTTGCGTCGGGCTTGAAAAGGCAGAGATCTTGCAAGCCGGTTATGCCGTTGAGTACACACATGTTGCGCCACGCAGCTTGTTGCCCACTCTCGAATACCGCGACGCTAGTGGCCTATATTTCGCCGGTCAAATCTGTGGTACGTCAGGTTACGAAGAAGCAGCCGCACAGGGTCTAATCGCTGGATTGAACGCAGCTTTGTCCATTCAGCAGCAACCGGCTTTCGTCTTGCAGCGGCACCAGGCTTACATCGGCGTATTGATTGATGACTTAGTAGTCAGCGACCCAAGCGAGCCTTATCGCATGTTTACTTCACGCGCCGAACATCGCTTGTTATTGCGCCAAGACAATGCTGACTTGCGCTTAACACCATTGGCTCAGAAATTAGGCCTTAGTTGCGAAGCGCGCGATCAAATATTCGCCAAGCGCCAGCATGACTTGGCTGTAGCGCGCGCGGCGTTAATGAGTAAGCCATATCCGTTGAAAGTTGCGAATAGTGGTGCGCGTACATTGTTAGACATGTGCAAGCAACCTAAGTTTATTGGCTGGCCGGCAATGTTTGAACTGCACCCTGATTTACTCGAGCTCGGCGTCCCTTTAACGGATTGGCAGACGATTGAATCCGACGTGTTGTATGCAGGATATGCCATGCGTCAGCAAGCCTGGGTCAAGCGCGGTGCCGAACGCGAGTCTATGCAGATCCCAGAAGATTTTGATTACTCGACGGCGCAAGGTTTGCGCTCTGAGGCTCGGTCATGCTTGCCTGAAACCCGGCCAACCACAATGGGGCAGGCTGGCAGGATGCCCGGAGTCACCCCAGCCGATTTAGCAATCTTGGAGATTGCTTTGGTGCGTTGGCAACGAGCCCGTAAGGATTTCGCAGATGTCTAAGTAGCGTTGGCGCGTCTGCAAGATGATGTCTTGCGGAATGTTCGGCCCCGGAGCTTGGCGATTCCAATCAGTGAGCGAGCGCAAGTAAGCGCGCACAATTTCTTTGTCGAAACTAGGAGGCTCTTGTCCTTCGACAACATTGTCAGCTGGCCAGTAACGCGAAGAATCTGGCGTCATGACTTCATCGATAAGAACTAGTTCGCCGTTGAGGCGGCCAAATTCAAACTTGGTGTCGGCAAGAATAATTCCTTTGGATGCAGCAGCGTCGCTGGCTTCACCAAATATTTTCAGCGCCATGGCGTGAATATTTGCAGCTTCTTTAGCGTCGCCAATCAGTTCAATCGCTTGTTCCCAGCTGATAGGTTCGTCGACCTCGGCCTTAGTAGTAGGCGTGTGGACGACCTTTGGCAACTTGGATGAATTCTGCAATCCGCTTGGTACTTCGACATCCCAAAGTTTGCCTGTGGCTTGGTACTCTCGGAAACCTGAGCCAGCCAAATGAGCGCGTAGCACGATTTCGACATTAACGCGATCGGCTTCGTGAGTATAGGTTAATCGACCAGAAAGTTCTTCGTGGAGCTCTTGTGGAAGATCAGGGACCTCACTTGGCTCACAAGTGATACGTGCGGCTGGCATCCAGTCTTTGAATTGCTCAAGCCAAAACTCTGTAATATGAGTAAGGATACGCCCGCGATCAGGGATTGTTTGTTCCATCACCACGTCGAAAGCGCTGAGGCGGTCGGTGGCTATCATCAGCATTTTGTTCGGATGGTTGGGGTGACGGTAAAGGTCGCGGACCTTGCCTATGTAGAACAAGTCCCAGCCAGGGATTTCGAGACCACCTTTGTATCCAGCCATGTGAGAAGTAGAAGAATCACTTTGCATGAGAATATATTAGCGTGGCCTCTTAGAATATATCTATGGCAAATCCTGCTGTTCTGTTACCGAGCTGTAAATCTACCACCCAGCGTGCTTTGATTTGCGCGGCATTGGGTCGTGGTGAGGTGGTGTTGCAGAATGTGTCTATCGCCGATGACTGCCGCGACCTGCGACGCGGCTTACAGGCCTTAGGAGTTTCGATGACTCCATTGGATAGAACTGGGGACTGGCTCATTCGTGGTTGTAACGGCAACATACCGCAAAAAGAAGCCGTACTCGACTGCGGTGCCGGCGGAACGACCTTCCGATTCTTGTGGGCGTTATGTGCCACCCAAGGTGGTGACTATCAGTTTCGTGTAGATGCGCAATTGAAGCGGCGTCCGCACGATGATTTATTTGAAGCCACTTCGCAGCTCAATGCCCGAATGGAATCTACGGATGAAGGGTGGTGTCTCGACAGCCGTGACTGGCAACCGCGGGATATAATCGTGCAATCCGATGTGAGCAGCCAGTTTATTTCTGCATTTACTTTGGCCCAGTTTAACGGCACCACTTTTCTTGTCACGGCTGTGCCGGAGAAGTCACGACCTTACTTTGAATTAACAGAAAGGGTTCTTGCACAATTTGCGGAGCTGCCGGAGCGTTACTCGATACCAGCAGATTTTTCGGCAGCAATGTATTTCGCTGGACGGGCGCTTGTTGAGAAATCGACGGTTCATTTTGCACATGACATTTCTCTTGATCATCCAGAAAAATACGCTTACCGTTTTCTGCAAAAGCATTTTGGATTGCGCTGGGCTAGCAGCTCTTTCGTGGTCGATAAGGTGAACACTGCGAATGATGCTTTACCGCTTAGTTACGATGTCGCGTTAGCTCCCGACGCCAGTTTGCTGGTTGCTGTTGTGTGTCGTATCTTTGCGCGAAACGTTGATTTCGTTAACAGCGCATTACTGCAGCATAAAGAAAGCGACCGTCAACGTGCTTTACATCATTTGCAGCATGCGGTCTACGAAATAGACACACTCGACGATCACCGCATAGCTATGGCGGCCGCTGTCCTACAATTAGCGGCCCCTGAGTTGCGAATTAATGGTCGCGACTGTGTAAGTAAATCTTTTCCTGACTTTTTCAAACAATGGTCCCAGTTCGCATAGTATTGTCCGCTTGCTGCCTGATGGCGGCCTGTTCAGGGCCGCCGCCTCCTCAGTTACCCCTGGGCGTGGGCCAAGACCTGCGCAACCAATTCATTGTTGACGCAGACGAATACTTGGCTCAAGCGCGAGCAGCTGATGCTGCCCTAAACTATGCCTTGTGCCTCGATAATCTCCATCGATTTGCTCTAGCTGAACCAGAGCGATGTGATGCCAGCTTTTGGCAGTGGCAAGCGCGTGTTGCAGAAAAAGCAAACAACACTCAAGCGGTTTTGGACGCACTCCTTAAGTGGTTGACCTTTACGCCTAATGATGTGTGGTTGCGCATCGACATCGCTGACAGTTACAGTCGTTTGCAGCGCCTCGAAGATGGTTTGCTCGTGCTGACTTACGCCGTTGAAGATATTGACGATCAAAAAACTCTAAATGATGCGCGAGTGTTTTTGCTTGAACATAGCGGGTTCCCTAAACGTGCGGCTGGGTTGTGCATGGATTTGGCCGAGCAAGGCGACCTCCAACAAGCGAAATTATATTATCAAAAAGCGTCTATGCTATACGAGGAAGCGGGTGATTTAGCGCTCGCCACCGAAGCGATATCAAAGGCCTTATCGGATGAAGAATTATCAGCGCTGAACGCCGATGAATTGCTGCGTTTGCGCTCGTTTGAATTGGGAGAACCGCAAAATGTTTCTGATGCGCGTAAATTATTGTACATGCATAGCGATGCAAAGTTCAGATTGATAGGCATTCGCTACATGATGCGTGGTTTTTACAAAGGTGATTTGCAGGATTACCTTTTCGCGCTTGAAGACGAAGACATCGATGTGCTAGAAATAGCTATCAGCCAGGTTGCGATTCGAGGTTCGTCTGCCGAGTTGCTGCTCTTACAAGAATTTCTGACGCATCCACAGCGCAAAATACGGTTGGCTGCCATCCGCGCTTACGAAAGCCTCGGTATCGCCAGCGATGCCTCAGTTATTTTACCGCTAGTGGACGTTGATGATCGCGAACAGTTTCGCGCATGGCGTTTATGCCTAGAAAGCATGACAAATTACTCGATTGGCGTTGAACTAGACCCAGATTATGACACTAGATTATCGATTGTGGGGCTCTGGCAAGAGTATCTTAGTAAGCAATGATTCTTTGTTCTAACTTCTTGGTATTAGCTGCCTGCGCGCTAGCACCACAATCTGAGTTGCCAGAGCTTACTGGCGTTCTCAAAACCATCACCGCCGACGATTGTTACGAGAAAGTAAATGTGTTGGCCGACCCTAAAATGATGGGTCGCGGCACTCTAAGTGCAGGCTTTGATTTAGCTGCCGAATACGTAGAAGGGCAATTGCTCGAATATGGTTTGGTCCCTCCTGCCGAAACTGGCTTCCGTATCCCGGTTACTCTAAATTGTTTGGTTGCCGCTGAAGATTGCTTACTTGCTTTCCCACCTGGCCTCTCCGATGTCAGCGAGTCTTTAGAGGGCGAAGGTCTTCAGGTGTTTGACCAATTCGCGCCTGTTGTCGGTAGCCTCGAAGCATCTGTCTCTGCGCCAGCGGTATTTGTTGGCTATGCGATTGATTCGCGCAATGATAGGTGGCGCGACCTTAATCCATCGAAAGTAAAAGGCAAAATTGTGTTCGCATTTTCGCGTGAGCCGCATCCAGACGATGCAAAAAATAAAAAATTCGACGGTGCCGATGCTACTCGACATTCTCAGTTGGCAATTAAGGCGCGCGCTGTCGCTCAGGCTGGCGGAGTTGGCTTGGTTATCGTGCCTGACCCGCTGTTGGTTCCTGACTCTAGCTTGGTATTGCCAAATACTACGCCACAGGTAAATCCATCGGGTACCGAGGCACTTAAATTCCATCAACGTTCTAATTTCCCCAAGATACCTGTAATGACGGCATCGCGTGATTTTGCTTCAGCGGTATTCGGCACGGACATTGATAAGTACTTCGACAAGATAGAAAAAAAGCGCCGACCTTCATTGCTGGAAGCGGACAAGAAACAGCCGATAGTCATGAATGTTTCTTTCGAGAACAAAGATGTCGACACTTACAATCTTGCAGCTTTTATTAAAGGCGATGGCAGCAGCGATGAAATTATTGTTTTAGGCGCGCACCTCGATCATGTCGGCCTTGACCCGAACGCCGATCTTATGACCATGACTTTGCGCCCTGGCGCGGACGACAATGCTTCCGGGTCAGCTGCATTACTTGAAGTCGCTCAAGCTTTGGCTCCACATAAGCCTAAGCACGATATTCTTTTCTTATGGTTTACCGGAGAGGAATTAGGGTTGCTTGGCTCGCGTAAATACTGCGAGAACCCTCTCGTGCCGCACGAACAAACTATCGCAATGTTTAACATGGATATGGTGGGCAGAGGCGACACCAAGAAAATCAATATTGGCGGTTTGTGGTCGCGGCCGCGATGGGCGGATTTTGTCGAGGCCCAACATAAGCGCATTAAAAGTAAGCTAAAAATGGACAACGAGCAGGGTCGCGATTTGTACGCTCGTTCGGACCAATATAGTTTTCATACGCAAGATGTCGTCGGCTTATTTTTCTTTGAGGCCGACCTTGAAACTAATAAGTCCTACCATCAGCCCAGCGATGTCGGTGAATCTATAGACGGTAAGAAAATGTCACTGATTGCTCAATTATTTACTGCATGCGCTTGGGCTATCGCCTATGAAGGGCAGCGTCCTTAGCTTAGTGTTTGATGATTAGTGCTACTATTGTTTGCGCGCTTAGTTTCGCAATTGCGTCTCAGCAGAGCTTAGAATCACTTATTTCTAAGGTCGACAAGGAGCGCGCTATAACAGTATCTGTAATGGTTGAAAAATTAGATGGCGAAGTGCTGTTTGAATATGAGGCGGATAGAAGTATGGTGCTAGCTTCGAATACAAAGATGTTCACTACGGCTGCCGCACTCATTGAGTTGGGTGAAGACTACCGCTGGAGCACGAAGGTTTACACCAAGGGTAATGATGTAGCTATTGTCGGTGGTGGCGACCCTTCGATTGGCAAATTCAATGACAAAGACTTGGCGCAATTATTTGTCACCGATTTGTTGCAGGCCTTGCGTAGCGAGGGAGTCGTCAATATCGAAAACTTATACATCGATGGAAGTTTGTTTAGTGAGCAGCGACATTCGTTGTGGCCACTCGAGCATGCCGAAGATTACTTTTGCTCGCCACCTGTAGCTTTAAGTGTTAACAGCAGTTGTATCGATGTGAGCTACAAGGGCCACGGCCCGATTTTTTACCCTTCGATTGAAGCGTCTATCGCCGTCGAAGTCTACGACAAGCCCGCTGATTTTTTGTCGGCATGGTTCACTGACAATGGTGCCAAAATATGGGTTAGACTGCCGCGTAAAGCTGAATCCACAATAGCGCGTTATGCGGTGCCAGATGGCATCCAGTTTTTTGGCTGGTGGATGCAAGATGAATTGCGTGCTGCAGGAATTGAGGTCAAGCAATTGGTTTTGCAAGCGAAGCCACAATGGCTTGAGCAGGACTTATTGCTAGATTATTCTTCTGCCTCCTCCTTGGGCGAAATGATTATGGAAATCAATAAGGAGTCGAATAACTTCGTGGCCGAAATGGTGCTTAAAACATTGGGAGTTCATCAGTCCCAGACAGGGAGCTATAAAGGTGGCGTTGCTGCCGTTCAATCCATTCTTGGCGAGCATGTCGACGGTATCGAAGGATTCTCGCAACTCGATGGTTCGGGTATGGCGCGCTCATCGCGTGAGAACAATTCTGCAAGCCCGGCGTTGATCTGCGATTTATTGCGTGAAATGTGTTTCTTGCCACAGGGCGTGGCATGGTTCGATTCCTTGCCAATCGGCGGCGTTGATGGCACCATAGCCTCTCGTTTTAAAGACGAAGTGTTTCAGCCGCAACGCATTCGCGCTAAGACGGGCTTCATTTACAGTAAACAGTCGGAAGACGGCCGTGGCGCAAGCTCACTTTCAGGGTATTTGTTATTGCCAGACAAT
>CAWWAN010000018.1:0-16821 GCA_963934925.1 uncultured bacterium
TTTTCTTGGCAACAGTGGGGCTGGTCCTTGGATAACAAATCAATTTGGTGTCGGCGCCTTTACTTTTAAGTTGCCGATTCTGCCTTAAAGGCATTTATCCATAAGACTCAAAGCGAATATCAAAGCTACCGTCTTCACGCGCTTCTTTTTTCGTCACGAAACCATCTGCCTGAACGGCCTCTTTAACGCTGTCGACGGTGCCGCCGAATCCACAAATGTAGAAGCAAGTGTTGTCAGGGGTAAATTTCTCGCCAGCAGCACGCTCAGCAGCCGACCATCCATCTTCGCCAGGCTGAATGATGGACTCAACGCGTCCAGCTAGACCATCCCAGCCGGCATTAGCCTCTTCATCCGGACGGCTTACCGATGCTAAATATTTAAAGTCGTAGCCTTCTTCTTTTTCAAGGGCTAACAGCTCATCGCGGTATCCGAGTTCGTTGATGTAGCTCACGCCATGACACAGAATAATCTGACGGTCCGTTTTATGTTCAAACATGCTTGCTGCCGCAGACATAAATGGTGCAACACCAGTTCCGCCACCTATCAATATGATGCGCCGCTTATCTGGAGTGCCATCTGGAAACTCGTGGGCAATTGAAAAAGCACCTTTAGGGTCTTTGTATTCCACTTCATCTCCTACTACAAGAGGCCACAACATCGTAGTGAACTTGCCCAACACGGGCCACTTTGCCCAGCGGATGTATAGCTCGAGATAATCTTTCTGCTCAGGGTTGCTAGAAATTGAATATGGACGCCACAAAATTTTGCCTTCCTTCTCTGGGTGCGGCAGTCCGATTGTGGAGAATTGGCCAGGCTTAAAGTCTGGCACGTCAACGTTGAAGCGGAAGATCGATAATGAATCTGTCAGATCTTCCCGGTAGATGATTTTAGCTTTCATATTTTAGGTTGCGAACACATTAGGCGATGAACAATGCCAATACCAATTTTAGGCGTAAGCGCTCGTCGATTAAACCATAACGAGGCTCATTTTTCCTTAAAACGGTTCCAGGCAGCTTGCCGGTTGTGCTGTAAATTTTTGAGGGAATGAGCATTATGCAAAGGAGCTACGGGACGATACCCTATGCACGCAGGACATAAGAGGACTTTCCATCTGCAATTAAAGGCTACATAGTTGATAATAAGAATCATGACCCAAGCTCATCATAACTACTACCGGATATCGCTTGCCTTGGTGGCGGCAAGCGCATTTGCGACATGCAACGGTGACCCTAAGATAATAGCTCCTGTGACGCCAATGGAGATTCAGACAGAGCGCATGACACGCTCAGAAGCATTGAATATCGCATGGGGCAAGACAGGCTACCTCACCGGGTTCGCTGAGGCATTGCAGGGCAAAAAGTTTCCAGATAATGGCTGCGCTAAATATTTTGCTGAAACATTTGAATTCAGTGGTATTGAGGAGCACTTCCCAGAATACGACACGGTTATGAATGGGGGTACAGCAGGGAAACGCCACTGGAATCTAGATGATGAGTTGATCACGTACTACAACGGTGCGGGCGAGGTTCCAGCGGGTGCTAAAGACTGGTCCGAATTCGACTTGTATAGCAGCCTGTTCGCCGAGGTTGACTATTTTGATTCTGCTAACCTCAAGGTGCATCTTCCTGTTCCACGTTGGATAGATCCAGAAACCATGACTCAATGGCAAGTAGGCTTCAAATTCAATGCAAAGGCAAAAATGAAAAACGGCCGCCTCGCTGAAATTAAAGGATGGCAGGATGTAATCTGGGAACACGATCCGTCAACGCGCAATGAATTAGATCCAGAAGACCAAATATGGAAGATCATTTCTTGGAAGGTGACTTCACTGGCCACAATTGAAACGGATGACTGGCTTTTCGAAGAAGTTCTAGACCGTGTCATTCCTGACAGCGCTGCTCTTGAGTTGGCGCGCCAGTCCATTCACGAAGAGCAAGTGCGCGATTTCTTAAAGGTGCGCAAGTTAGGCAAGGAATTCGAGAAGCCGTATCCGCAATGGCAGGTAGCTGCTGGCGAGCGCCACCCAACTGTTTCCGTGGTTGACCTCGATGACGACGGCTTCGATGACTTTTATGTCCAAGAGCGGCACGGACGTAACCTGTTTTTCCATAATAATGGCAACGGTACGTTTAAAGAGATTGGGCGCGAACTGGGACTCGACTTCGATGGCCAGACATCTTCAGCGACATTCTCTGACTTCGACAATGACGGTGACAAAGATGTGTTTATCGGCGGCTCTCTACGTCGCTGCATCATCATGGAGAACGTTGACGGCCATTTTGTAAACCGCTCTGGAGACTGGATTGCTGAAGACAATCTACCCTTCAACACCGGAGGCGCGACAGTCGTTGACTTTGACGGCGATGGCTTGAATGATATTTACATCTCGACATATGCCGCTTACTTTGCGCAACGCGCGATAAAGGCTCTGCAGGGCGATGCAGCAGTTAAATCTTCAGGTGAAGGTGATGAGCGCATTATGACTACCACCGACTATGCGGTAAATGAACTTCAAGAGTTCATGCGTGAAGAAGATTTCGCTAAGCTAATGCCTCTTTACGTCGCGGCGGCTGAAGGATCGACTTTGTACCGCAGTCGCCCAGGACCGCCGAACTTATTGTTGCGCAATACAGGAAACGGCAAGTTCGAAGAACATGTTTTACCAGATGCTTTGAGTATCTTTCACAATACTTTCCAGACTACATGGAGCGATATCGATAATGATGGTGACTTCGACTTCTACTCAGCTAACGACTTCGCACCTAACTTCTTGATTAGAAATGATGGTGGCGGCAAGTTCACTGATATAACCCAACAAGCGAACGTCGCTGATGTTGGTTTTGGTATGGGCGTTGCGTTTGGCGACTACGACAACGACGGCTCTCAGGATTTGTATGTGACCAACATGTTCTCCAAAGCAGCGCGGCGTGTGACTTCTTTCTTTACCCCGGGTCGCGTTAACTACGATGCCGACTTGTTGCAGGGTCAAGGCATTGATCCGTTATTTGAGCAACTCGGTCGCGGTAATTCCATGTACCATAATAACGGCGAAGGCGAATGGTCTAAAGTCTCCGAAGTCGGTGAAGCCATGCACGCTACTGAGTTCGGTGGCTGGGGATGGGGAGCTCAGTTCGCAGATTTTAATAACGATGGCTTCCTCGACTTGTACGGCCCGGCTGGCTATTACACCGCACCAGAAGATCAAAAACGTAATGTCGACTTGTGAAGCGACTTCTGGCGCTCCGTAGTTCGCGGAGACAAGGAAGCTAATATTAAGCGAGGCCAAGACGTTGGCGTTGTAATCGACCCAGGACAAATCGGTTCGGGCGCATCCTTCTCTGGTGCCGAGCCTAACCATTTTTGGTTGAATATCGATGGTAAAGAATTCTCCACTCAATCCGGAATTTCTGGTGCCGACCACAGAGGTGACGGGCGGGCAATAGCTTTATTCGACTACGACCGCGATGGCTATCAAGACTTCGTGCTTGTTGGTAGCAACCGACCTTACGTGCAACTTTACCGCAACAAAATAGGTGATTTGATGCCAAGCGATTCTACTTACCAGCCGATTTACATTCGTTTGGTCGGAGGTAACAAGACGGCGTCCTCGTCTACGGAATGGACTTCACGTGACGGGATCGGGGCCAAGGTGGTTCTTAAGTCTGGCGACTTAAACATCTCTCGTGAATTACGTTGTGGCGAAGGACTTGCCGCGCAGAACTCGAGTACTATGCCGATTGGCATTGGCGATAATAAGTCAGCTAGTTTCGTGGTAAAGTGGCCAACGGGGAAAATCACTGAAGTCGCGGATGCCGCACCGGGGCAAGTGATTACTGTTTATGAAAATCCGGCCGACGCTGCGAACAGCAATTCTTTTGTAGTGAGTAGCATTTCTAAAGTCGCCAAGGGCGTGGCGCAGGAGGTGTTGGCTGCTAAAATCCACGACGATGCTCAGACTAGCCAGTTATTGCTCGATATGAGCGCACCATACACTAAGGCTAAGTACCGCCTGTTTACAACTTGGTTTACTCGTTGCGTAGCGTGTAAGGCAGCTGCTCCTAAGCTCGACGCGATCAGCAAGCACTTTGATGCTGCTGAATTGCAAGTGCTCGGTTTTAACAATGACTCTGCCGATGACAAGGATGACATGGCAAAGTACATGAAAGCCTATAAGCCATCTTATGTAATGATGACCGAGCGTAGCGATGATGATATTGACCTCTTTAAAGACGAGCAAGATAGGTTGACGCCTAAGTATGAACGTAATGGCGAAGAAGAATTGGCTTCAATCCTGACTCCTTCTGTAATGCTCATCGATGACAAAGGGCTCGTGGTCTTTACCGATATTGGCGTGCCAACGTACTCCAAGTTGAAGCAGGTCATTCTTGAGTGGGAGGGCCGCTCTGACTTTTAGTGGTGATTAACTCAGCACTTGCCCCTGATAGCTGATAAGGTATGGTTAGAGCCACTAGGACCCACAATCACTGCCTTAAGCCATGAAACAATTAATTCCAGCCGGAATAGCCGGCATTGGGCACTGGGTGCCCGGCCAGGTTATCACTAACGAGTGGTTCACCAATTATCTTGACACGTCAGATGAATGGATTACCAAGCGCACCGGAATTTCCGAGCGCCGTTGGTTAGCAGATGACCAGGTTCCGACGGATATGTTCAAGGGTTCATCTGAGATGGCGATTAAAGATGCAGGGATTGAGGCCAACGACATCGACATGATAGTGGTCGGTTCTGTTTCTGGCGATTACACGGCGCCCTCCGCGGCTTGTATTTTGCAAGATCGACTAGGGATAACTAATGATTGCGGCGCATTCGATGTCGCTGCAGCGTGCTCCGGTTTTATGTACGCGTTGGCTGTTGGCACGCAGTTTATAGAAACGGGTAAATATCAAAACGTGTTAGTCGTTGGCGGCGACGCAATGTCGCGCATGATTAACAAAGACGACCGCTCAACTGCGGTACTGTTCGGCGATGCTTCTGGGGCGGTGGTCTTGCAACCCCATTCCGTTTGCAAACGTGGACTAATAGAAGACATCACAATTGGCGCTCAAGGTTCAGGCGCAAAATATATCATTCGTAAGCGCGGTGGTGGCGCCGACCCGATTTCTCACGAAATACTCGACGAGAAATCGCACTTAATTCATATGGATGGCCGGCCGGTATATCGTTTTGCAGCATCTAAGATGATTTGGCTGCTAGACTGGGCAATGAGTGGGCAAGATCCAAATAAGTTGGGTTGGATGATTCCGCATCAAATGAATCGCCGTATCCTCGAGCAGGCGACAGCGCACTTGGGAATCCCTCCTCATAAAGTTCTGCACAACATTGCTAAGTACGGCAACACCTCCTCGGCTTCGGTGCCGCTGTTGCTGTCAGAGGGTTACCACAAAGGCTTGTTTGAAAAAGACAAGTACTTGGTACTTGGTGCATTCGGTGCGGGCCTCACTTGGTCTGGCGCGCGCATCGTCTGGTAAATATACGAAGTGCCTACACCTCGCTAGCCGGCACCCAGTCGTCGGGTGGTGCTTTACCTTTCATCTCAAATAAGAAGCGCGATGGGTGGCATGCCTGCAGCTTGCCGAATTTAGCGCGAGCAGTACAAAAGGTCATGAGTAATAAACGTTGCGCGCGCGTGACGCCTACATACATTAAGCGGCGTTCTTCTTCGATATTGCCGTCAATCGCGGAGCGTTTATGTGGCAACAATCCTTCTTCGAGCCCAACTAAATAAACGTTTCTGAATTCAAGGCCTTTGGCAGCATGCAAAGTCATTAAAGTGACGACATTGGAATCGTCATCATCATTATCGCTTTCATCGAGCATCATCTCTTGCAAGAAACCATTTAAATCGGCGGTGCCATTTTTACGCTGATAATTTTCAGCGAAATTAAGAATTTCGTCGACGCCTGCCCAGCGAACTTGAGCGGTGTCGGGGTCGGGGTAACAGCGCGCCACTTCTTGCTGGTAGTCGATGTCGCTGATCAACTTGCGTAAAGTCGCAACCAAGTCTTCACTGGCCTGTACACTAATATATGCGGCGCGCAATGCGTCGCTTAATCTACTGAAGCCTTTGCTGGCTGCGGCAGCCAGCTCGTTTGCGGCATGACTTTCTTTGAACACTGCGTAAGCCCCTTTGCCTTCTTCGGTGGCTTTGGCTAGTATTTTGTCAATCGTTCCTTTGCCAATGCCGCGCGGCGGAGTATTGACGATGCGCAAGAAGGACGTTTCATCGGCAGGGTTGTCAATGACACGTAGGTAAGACAAAATATCGCGTACTTCTTTGCGATCGAAAAAGCTTTGACCGCCAACTAGCTTGTATGGGATATTGGCCGAGCGTAATTCCGTCTCGAATGCCCGTGGTTGCTGCGCGGTACGACACAAGATGGCAAAATCACGGTAGTGTGCTTGCTCGAGTCCGATCTGGTGGCGGATGTCCCCACAAATATGACTAGCTTCGTGCGTCTCATCTTCGACGCGCAAAATCGAAACGCTTTCTCCGGAACCATATGCCGAGCGCAACTCTTTCTCATGACGTGCGCTGTTGTTTTTAATCACCATATTTGCCGCATCAATGATTTCTTGAGTCGAACGATAGTTGGTGCCTAGGTAAACCTTGCCAGCTCCCGGAAAATCTTTTTCGAATCCCAGAATCTTTTGGATATCCGCTCCGCGCCACCCGTAAATGGATTGATCGTCGTCGCCCACAACACAGATATTGCGATGGTTTTTTACGATAGCGTGAATGATCTCGTATTGCGGAGTATTCGTGTCTTGATACTCGTCGATCATGACATACTTGAACTGCTTCTCGAGCTTTAGGCGCACATCTTTATTGTCGCGCAATAATGCGTGCGTATAGAGCAGAAAATCGTCGAAGTCGACTACCCGCGAACGACGCAAATACTCTTGGTACTTCTCGTAACACCGCGCAATCATAATGTCATAATCGTCTTCAGCTTCCTTAAAAGCGTCTTCCGGTAGTATCATTGAATTTTTGTACAACGAAATGCGCGATTGAGCCGCACGCGGATTTACGGAAGTCTCGGCAATACGTAATTCACGTAACTGGGCCTTAATAGCGTTCAGCTGGTCCGATGAATCACAAATGCCAAAGGATTCAGGCAATCCTAGCTTTTCGTGGTGCTCGCGAATAAGGCGAATGCAAAAACTGTGAAAGGTGCCACAAGTCACTTCTTTGGCTTTTTCGCCACACAGTTTGCGCAAGCGTTCGCGCATTTCGCGGGCGGCTTTATTGGTGAAAGTCACCAACAGAATATTCTCAGGAGCAATACCCTCGTTCATCAAATGAGCCGTACGAATAGTGATAACCCGTGTCTTACCCGTGCCCGCACCCGCCAAAACTAACAGCGGGCCCTCGGTCGTCACCACAGCACGGTGCTGATCGGTGTTGAGGCCCTCTAGAAGTTGGGATTGGGTTTTCATCGAGCGGGGAGTTTAACTTCTAGCACTGTATTATTAAGCTAATTTTCTGGAGAACCTAAAGACCACTATGCTTTCGCTCCTAACGGTCCTCTTACATCGGCGCACCGAAAGGCAGCGTGAAAATAGACGCAGGGGATGAGCTTGTTATTTACGGAAAGTTGTCAATATTGCGCACGCTAGACAGCCGCCGAGCAGGTGTTCAGGGTGACCACAATCACGGATTAGCGGTAGAAAAGAAGCAAGAAGCTGAATAGCACGCTTTCTTAGGAAGTAGCTTTTGAGACACTCTTTTGCATATACATAATTTTTGCAGGAATGTTATTTGCGTTGTTTGCAATTTACACTAAAATTTGCATAACACCGAAAGGTGCCATCTGAGGGGATGGAGTTGCGGTCTTAGTGAAAACTAGGGCCGCATTTTTTATGATACACACCATGTTTTTCGCCGCCGACTTTGAATTGTTTACTTCTCGCTACCAGGGCGACGAAGAATGGAATGGTAGCCGTCTCGCTGTACGTCGTCGCTTGCAAGCTTTGGGTAATGAAGTATGTGCCGAGTATGCAACTCTGGGCGTGGCGCTAGACCGCCGCGAGTCTCTACATCACCCGCATCACACTAATGGCAAACGTGTGCGTCGTCAGCGCACTATGATTTTCCGTGATAAGAAGTCGCGCAAAAAGCTACAGTCCTTCTTAGGCAAAGATCTTGGCAAAGACTTAAACTCGGCGCGAAATAATGTGCATATGCAAATCTGCATTGACGACAAGCAGTGTTGGTGGGGCATTCGCATCGATGAGTCGGCTTGGTATGACTTAAACGTACTCATTAAACGCGCCGAAGAAGATTTTTCACGCGATGAAATCATCGCAGCCGCCAAGCTCGCCCAAAACTTCGATTTTGAGCTTAACGGCGGCGGAGCGCGTCCACTATCGGAAATGACACATCGTGATTGGCGTGATATTGCTGGCGCGGTTAACCCCGGCGAGAACGCTGTAGAAATCGTGCACCGTATGCAATCCTCAGAAGCGATTGCGCTTGGCGAAGATTTAGCAGCCACTATAACGCAAGAACTGCTCAGCTTATTAGAATTTTTTAAGCTGTGCAGTTGGACTTTAGATTCTCCAAACGGCGCTACCGCTTAGATCACTGCTCGCAAATCTATGTGCTCACGTAAGCCATCGATTTGTTCTTCTAGTTCGCTCACATAAGCCCCAACCAATGCAAATTGGTTTTGATGCGCTACGGATTCAATCGCAGCAGATGTTTCTTCAATGTTAAGCACGCCGATGTTGGCGCTAGTTCCATGAATCGCATGCGCGGCGAATTCTATTAAATCGGCGCGGTGATCAATAAGGCCTTGCTTAATGACAGCAAGGCGTTCGGGGCACGAGTCTAGAAATTCAATGTAGAGGTCGCGCACAGCGTCAGAGTCGCCAAACAACTCGGTTAACGAGTTAATGCGCTGGTGGTCAAAGGCAGGGTGCTGATTCATGATGTAGTATTGAGCTACACCATTTGCGGATGACACCCGCGCCTTCTTTAGTAAATATTTAACTCCGTAAATCTCTTTCCACGCTAGGCTTACAGCAAATGCGATAAAAGCAGTAACCGTTAACAGCGAGTAGCGTTATCCATAAGAGTAACGCTACTGTGATGCCGAGTGAATTGAGCACGACAAGTTCGCTGGCGACTTCATCAGAGACGCTAAGAAGAAGGTTGGTCAAGAGTTAGGGGGGGGCCAGTGTGGCCCTCCCCTTACTTGTACTCTTTAAAGGCACCTGATTTCAAGAGCTTCCAATAAGTATTTAGATCGCGCTTAACTTTTCCACTGAGTAACACGACACCTAACACGTTAGGGAAGGCCATGCCGAGAATCATTAAGTCGCCAAAATCTAAAACATTTTGCGAAGTGATTACTGAACCTAAGAAGGTGAAGGTTAAGAAAGTAATCTTGTAGGACATCGATGCCTTGTCACCAAAGAGGTAAGCCCAGCAGCGTTCGCCGTAGTATGACCATGAGATCATGGTGGAGAAGGCGAACAATGTTACTGCGATACCGAGTACAACTGGGAACCAACTAAATACGCTGGCAAAAGCTTGGGATGTTAAGCCCGCGCCGTTTGCGTTTGTTAAGTAAGGTTCGTAGACGGCAGTTCCGTTGACAAGTGTTGTCGGATCGTAAGCCCCAGTGATTACGATCACCAAACCAGTCATAGTACACACGACAATGGTGTCGATGAATGGTTCGAGCAAGGCAACAATGCCTTCACGGACGGGGTAATCCGTTTTCGCCGCCGAGTGCGCTATCGCTGCCGAGCCAACACCAGCCTCATTTGAGAAGGCGGCACGCTTAAAGCCCATTACCAGGACTCCGATGAACCCGCCGTAGGCCGCGCTTGGGTTGATTGCGCTTTGCCAAATGGTTTCGAATGCAGGCAGGATTTGGTCATAGGACACAAATAGTACGCCCAAACAGGCGGCAACGTAAATTCCGCACATTGCTGGTACGATTTTCTCGGCCGTTGAGGCGATGCGCTGGATGCCTCCGATAATCACGACGCCTACCGCGGCCGTCATGAATAGGCCGTAAACCCAGCGGTAGTTCTCGAGTCCAGGGATAATTTCTTGTAGCGCGTTGAGCGATTGATTTACCTGAAAGGTGTTGCCGCCACCGAATGATCCGCCGATGCATAGCACCGCGAACATGACAGCCAGTACTTTGCCCAAGATAGGCATGTTCATTTCTTTGAGCCCTTTAGATAGGTAGAACATTGCTCCGCCCATCACTTTGCCGTCCGGACGTACTTCGCGATATTTCTGCCCTAAAGTACACTCAACAAATTTGGATGACATGCCTAGGAATCCAGCAGTCACCATCCAGAAAATGGCTCCGGGTCCACCCATTGAGACCGCGATTGCCACACCGGCAATATTGCCTAAGCCGACAGTCGCCGAAAGCGCAGATGCTAGTGCCTGGAAGTGAGTGACTTCACCAGCGCCATGTGAGTTGGGGTCGGTGTATCGTCCACTGACCACCTTGATGGAGTGTCCGAGTCCACGCAGGTTAATGAAACCCATGCGGAAGGTGAAGAAGATGGCACCTAGTACAAGCCAAAGAACAACGAGTGGTGCCGTCCCGTCAGTGTACGGCAGAGGGACTGGTGCGAAGAATATTCCGGCGAGGAACTCGACGATGTGGCCTGCGCCAGCGTCGATGAAATCAAAGGTGCCGGGCTGGGCGGCAGCTTCTTGGGCTTGTTGGAGCGTAGTCATGGGTGGCTAGTATAAAAGAAGTGTCGATTCAATGTCGTGTTCGTCTACATGGTCATGAAAATAAATCTCTCTACTATTGAAAATATCGAAGACATGCGTTCTGTCCCACCTGGCGATTATCGCTGTAAAGTGGCTGAAGTCCGCGAAAGTCAGTCTCCTGCTGGTCATACACGCTGGGGCATCCGCTGGGAAGTAATAAAAGGCGAATTTCAGGGGCGAACAGCCTGCTGGGACAGCCTTCATTGGTCAGAACGGGGGTTGCCGCGCGTAAAGTTTGTACTGCAGGCGCTTGGCATTGCTGCTGATGGCGAATTACAGATTTCGGCTGACGAGCTAACCGATGTTGAAGCTATTGTCGAAGTACGCCCAGAAGAGCGTGAAGATCCTATCACTGGCGTACGCCGTCTGCAAAATCGCGTACCGTTTACCGGTTACGCGGCTGTTTCGGTATAATTATGCTTAGTGCAGCTGCTAGAACAACGTAATCCTTCTAAAAAAGTGATAAAAGTTATCGGGGTCATCATAACGATGATTCCGATCATTGTTTGGTCGCTAGCGGCTGTTCCCCTAGGGGCTCTCATTGGATTGCTTGTCATTACGGTATTGTTCTTTTGGTTTATGCTGAAATCGAGCATGAAAGTTTGGCTTGGTGAAGAGGAGTTGGTGTTGCAAATGGCGCCATTCCCGAAACAGTATGTGCCTTTTAAGTCAATAATGTCCATTCACGAGCACATGACATACCCATGGGCGATTGGCAAGCGTGGATGGGGCTACAAGAAGTCACCAGGGGTAACTATTTATTTTACGGGCAGTGGCCCTGGTGTCGTAATCGAGCTAAAAAGCAAAAAGGCGATTTGGTTATCGACGGCTAAAGGCGATTTGCTTTCGCGTCTGGTGCGTTAGAATAGGGCAATGGACGACCGTAATTTAACCGCCGTTGCCGAGCAAGCCGCCGCAACATCTAGAGTGAAACGCAACTCCATTGAGGGTTGTACTATCTTGTACGACGACGGGCATGTTGCAATGGGTTGTCGTCTTGAATACGACGATGCCTCACTCGATCAAAATTCTGTCTCAAATGCATTGGCAGCGGGGCGCGTGAATGGCTCATACCGTCCGTTACGGATAGGTATGTATTCGCCTGTCGAAGGATGGCCAGTACCCGCGGCAATCGCGTTGGCTCAAGTCGCCGAGTGCGCAACTACCGAAGTCACTTTCATTTTGTCATCGGGGGCCGGCGAACGCAAAGTTATTACTCTTAGCGAATTACTTGCTTAATGACGGACTTGCGCAGCGAATACGATTTGTTGTGCACAGAGCTGCATAGACTCAACCACGCCTATTATGTCGACGCGCAACCATTAGCTAGTGATGGCGCATTTGACCGCAAGTTTCAGCGTCTGCTTGAAATAGAAAAATTATCTCCCGACTGGTGTGATGCCTCAAGCCCAAGTCAACGCGTGGGCGCAGCGGTCACCAGCGACAGTGGTTTTAAGAAAGTTGAACATGCGGTGCCGATGATATCGATCGAGTCGCTATTCGGTAACGATTCGATTATTGATTTCGAGGCGCGCGTGCGTAAAGGTTTGGCTTCTGAAACGGATACGCAGCCTACTTTCATCTGTGAACCTAAATGGGATGGTGTTTCAGCAAGCTTGATTTACGAGAATGGCGTACTGACACAGGCGATTTCGCGCGGCGACGGTCAGTTTGGTGAAGACATTACCAATAACGTTCGAGCGGTCGGAGGAGTACCGTTGCGTTTGTTCGGTGATCAGTGTCCTGCAGTACTCGAAGTGCGCGGCGAAGTGATGATGCCTATTGCTGGCTTCAATGCGATGAACAATGCGTTGCGCGCAAATGGCGAAGCCGTTTTTGCCAATCCGCGTAATGCGACAGCAGGTACGCTTAAGAGACTTGACCCTGCGATGGTGGCATCGCGTCCGCTGCGGTTTATGTGTTACGAAGTTGTGCGCGTAGTGGGCGGCGAAAGGTATGCCACCCATGGTGAGGCGATGCAGGGCGCCAAAGATTGGGGCTTTGCGGTGTCGCCATATTCGGCGATTGTTGATGACGCGGCCGGAATGATTAGGTTTCACGACGACATCGAAAATCAGCGTAATAAGATCGAGTACGAAATGGACGGCGTAGTCTACAAGGTAGATTCGCAGCTGTTGCGTGATTTACTCGGTTCGCGCGCCCGCACCCCACGTTGGGTTTGTGCACATAAGTTTGCCCCTCATGAAGAAACTACTAAGTTGCTCGACATACTTGTTCAAGTCGGACGCACTGGGCGCTTGACGCCGCGTGCAGTTCTCGAACCCGTAAATATTGGTGGAGTAACCGTACAGCATGCTACTTTACATCATGCCGCTTACATCTCCGAGCTCGACATCAAGTTGGGAGACCAGGTAATCGTGCGTCGCGCCGGCGACGTCATTCCGCAAATTGTTGGGCCTATTGTCGGCGTTCGTGACGGCAGCGAACGCGAGTTTTCTTTTCCGACTCAATGCCCAGAATGTGGCGGAGAGGCAAAAGACAATGGCGAACATCGTTTCTGCATAAATATCGATTGCCCAGCGCAGTTAATTCGTCGAGTGCAATATATGGTGTCACGCACCGCGCTTAACATAGACGGCATTGGCGACAAGGCGGTTGTGCAATTGCACGGCGAGGGCTTGCTGAATAGTGCAGAACATCTTTTTAATCTCGATTACAACGCTATTGCCAAATTAGAAGGTTGGGGAGACAAATCCGTTGACGCGTTGCGTGATGGCATAGCCGCATCCTTAGAACCTCGGCTAGATAAGTTTTTGTCTAGCCTAGGCATACCCGATGTCGGCCCAGAAACTTCGCGAGTAGTTTGCGCAAAATTTAATAGCATTGATTCCTTGCTGGCGCTGTCAGCAATGGACAACGAACACGCTGTCGCCCAATTAAGTGAAATCGAAGGTGTAGGCAAAGAGGTTGCGGGCTCATTATTACAGTTCGTTGGCTCTGCGAAAAACCGCGATGCCATTAAGGCAATGATTGTCTTCGGCTTGCGCCCGCAAAGTGTGGAGCTTAGTACGGACGATCATAAAGATGCCGTAGCGTCCAAAGTGTTTGTGTTGACTGGCGCGCTGTCGTGTTCGCGACCAGAGATGAAGGCACTTATCGAAGGAGCGGGAGGCAAAGTGACAGGCACTTTGTCAAAGAAAACCGATTACTTGGTCGCGGGTGACAAAGCTGGCAGCAAGTTGAGCAAGGCGCAAGACTTGGGCATCGAAGTGTTGAGTGAGCAGCAAATTCGTGCGCTGCTCTCAGCATAAACTTGATTCAACAATGTTAGCCGTTGGCAGTTAGGCGATAAATCTTGAAGCCGCATCGACTAAAATCTGCGGGTCGAGATTGTTCATACACGGATGACCTTGAATGGGACATGTTTTCTTATGACAACCAAGGCAGTCTAGAGTGCTGTTCGAAACAAAGGCGGCCTTATCCATTGCGTGTGCGGTCCATGCAGGGTTGGTTGGGCCGAAGACAACTATTTGCGGGGTGTCGACGGCGGCAGCGATGTGGCGTGCGCCGCTATCCATGCATAGCAGGAACTGCGCGTTACTAAGCATGTATTTGATTTCACCTAAGCTTGCACTGGACGGCGCTATAAAATTTGAATGCTTGAGTGATTGTGACAACTCAGTGAGTGATTGCTGCTCGTTCGGCGCACCAAATAGAATCGGTAGCAGATTATGTCGGTTGCAAATACCATCAATGGCTTGAGCCATAAGCGCGCGTGGATATTGTTTGGTCTCACCAAAAGCAGCGCCAGGCGCAACCATAAAGTAATGCGCTTGCTTCGGCGCCCATTCAACATCGAGTTCGGGGCAAGGTAGGATAACTGGAGTGACGTCGGCGTCGCAGTTAAAAGCTTCGATTAACTCAGAATATAATTCTGTCATTAAGCGCGGTTCGCTAATTGTCGGTAAAGCATGGGTTAAGAGTAAAGATCGCCCATGCCGATGGCGTCCGATGCGTTGTTTGAATCCTGCACGATAGGCGACTATTGCCGATGACCACGAATTAGGACACAAGATAATCGTATCACATTGATGGCGTCTTAATAGTTTTGCTTGTTGAGAGATAGTGGCGTCATTGTCGATGCCAATAAAATGATCAACATAAGCTAATCCGTTAAATAATGATTGGTAAGTAGGGTTTCCCACCAAAGTAAGCGAACAATCAGGGAATTGACGTTTAAGATGGGACAATAACGGTAATGCCATTACCGCGTCGCCTAGAGGATTCGGCAAACGCACCATTAAAGATGATGGAGGTGATGCGGTCATTTCGTTACGCTAGGATAACCGCAATTAAGCATGACGTCGCCATCTTCTCAGCCAACTCCCGATAAGCCTCAAATCATTGGTGGTGGTTTGCGCGTCGCAGTTGTTGGGGCACGAAGAACCGTCATGGGAACCGGTGGTTTTCTTGCGCGCCAAGCGCATGCCGCAGGTGCTGAAATCGTTGCGATCGTCTGCTCAAACTACGACTCCGCACGCGCGGCAAGCGAAGAATTGTTGGCGGATGGCATGCGTCCCGAAGTTTATGCTGAAGAAGAGGACATGTTGGCGGAAATGAATCCTGATGTGGTCATTATTGCTTCGCCTACCAACACCCACATTGATTGGATTCAACAATGCCTTGAGTCTCAAGCCCATGTTTTTTGCGAAAAGCCCTTGTCCACATCGGGTGCGAAACATTGCGATGATTTGATTCGTGCATTTAGCGCTAACGAATTGTTGATTAGCGAAAATTGTCAATGGCCCTTCACTTTAGATGCGTGGCAAAGTTTGCATCCGCTAGGAGATATCGCTACGGCCCATAAGTTTTCGATGTTGCTGTCGCCTAAATTACGCGGGGAACATCGCTGGCAAGACATTTTGTCTCATCCGCTAAGCCTTATTCAAAAGATTTCTCCTGGCCCCGCACATATTGAAAAAGTCGCATACGCTGAACATTCTAGTGACTCCCTAGATTCGGCATTACGCTTTGAGTATTGCACACATTCACGCGCATTAGAATGTGAGATCATTTTAGAAGACATGGGCACGCTTCCTCCGCCAGCAGAATATTCGATTGACGACAAACTATGCCATCGCATCATAGGAGAAAATTATCAAATGCAATTTGCTGCTCACGCCAATGAACCGCAAAATGCTGTTAGCGTAGGCGACCCGATGGAACAAAATCTGCGCCAATTTTTAAAGCGTGTGAACTTAATAACCAGTTCACGCGCTTCGGTGGCAATCGATGAAGATTTAATTCGGCGTCAGTATTTGGTCGAAGCTTTGCTCGCCGATTACCAACGTCGATAAATTACTTCTCTAGCTCGGCAGCAAGCTCGGGCAATATTTCGAGAGCATCGCCAACAATGCCGTAAGTGGCATGCTTAAAGATAGGGGCGTCGGCGTCTTTATTGATTGCCACAATAACCTTTGACGAACTCATGCCGGCCAAGTGTTGGATTGCACCTGAGATACCAACCGCAATGTATAGCTCTGGTGAAACGGTTTTACCTGTTTGACCAACCTGCTCGCTATGTGGACGCCACCCTGAGTCGACTATTGCACGGGATGCGCCAAGGCCGGTACCAGGGATTGCATCGGCGACTTTTTCAAGTAAATGCCAGTTGTCGGGGCTTCCCATTCCGCGGCCGCCGGATATAACAATAGATGCTTCGGCAACATCCGGACGTTCACCGCTTTGTGCTGCGACTTCAATCACCTGCGCTTTGGCCGCCTCGCTTGGGACTTCGCTTGCTTCGGCAGTGTGTTCACGCCCGGCAGCATTAAAGAAGTTAGGGCGCAAGCTCGCAACTACAACGTCTCCGTTTATTCTTACGTCGCTGAAAGCTTTGCCACCACAAATTGGGCGGGTAAAGACCATGGTGTTTGCGTCGACCGCTGTGCAGTCAGGAGCAAAGCCAGTATCGAGGAGGGCAGCGATGCGCGGAGTGATGTCGCGGCCGCGAACAGTCGCAGTAAGTAACACTGTGTTGGCGCTAATTTCTCTAGCGACACGCGCAGCAGTTGCAGCAGCGGCATCGG
>CAWWAN010000019.1:0-16449 GCA_963934925.1 uncultured bacterium
CGCAGTGATACTGCACTTCTTCGCTATCGTTTTTTAGATGAGCAAGCAGTACCTCTGAACTGTCGTCGCGCGGACTGTCTGCCCAGCGACTCATAAGGTAAATGTAAACCTCAGCCGGTGTTTTCCTGTTACACAAATCAAGGGCAATGTGCAGATCGTCATCCAGTAAAATCGAATCGAGCGCCACTGTTAAATACAATTGGCGATTTGTTTTTGCCATGCGTTGAAACGAGGTCAAGCACTTTGGGATGGCTCCTTCGCCAACGGCAATTAACTGCTCTACGCCACCACTAACTTCGTTTATGTCTTCTTCTTCATTGATGACGCCTTTTTCAATTAAGCGCAAAGCGGTCATCATCGATTTATTCTCTTTTGATTTCAGTCGCGCAAACTTAGCTTTTTGCACTACTTTATCGTTGGCAGGAGAATCGAGCTCTTGACCTAGAATGTGGTGCGGCAAGCAGAGCAATGAGCAGGCCACAATGAGAAAACGGAGTGTAGATTTATTCACGAGACGTTTTATTGCGAAATTCGTATGGTAAGCACGAGATTAGCTTATCACTGCCAAGTAGCGGTGCGTGCTGCCATTGCTTGCGATTAGCACTGTAAATAGCGGCGTCGGCAATCTCGATTTGGAAAATATCTACATCAACGCCCGCAGTACTCCGTTGCCCAGGCTTGCGCTCATTGAGGAAAACGATCGACCAGCCAACCGAGTTATAGACAGGTGGTGACCACTCGCCATCCTCGAGAATGGCCACCGCAGCGGCGACGCCTGCACCAAGATGGCTAGGAGTTGGCGAAGAAATTTTATTTTGGTGTGTTAAACCGCTCAATTCGAGATATAACAATTCCTTAGGGTTGTATTCTTTATATTTATCTAGGATCCCATTCAACCTGCGGAACGCCCCCTCACTTGCTTTCAGATGCGATTGGTGCAGGATTTCGGCCTCTCCTAGCCCGTTCATTAAAAGATGCGCGCGTAAGGTCGATTTCCCATATTCGGGGAAAGAATGCTGCAATTTTTCGGCTATGTTGTCGATAGTATGCGCGTAAATAATTGTGTCGCCAACTTGAAGATACTCGTCAGGTTGCGCACAGCCTACAAAACTAACAACTAATAGGCAGCAACCGCTCAGCTGAGCTAAAATGTAGGGCAAGTTAGCCCTCGTTAACGTCCTTAACAACATCACAACTATGATTTTACCGTTTCTACTTACACTCGCAGCTCTTTCTCCGGCTTCATTCGCACAAGACCCATTTTCTGACGTCACTCAAAAAGACGAAGCGGCAGCACCTACAGTGGTGGTGCGCAGCATCGATGTCAGCATTGAAGAGCAAATGACCCGTGGTTTGATCTATTCTTGTGGCTCTCGTTACATATTGCAGAGAACCTTAAGCGAATTACTGAACGATGAAATTGCTCGCCGACGCGCAGCAAATATTTTCGTTGGCGATGTCGATATTCTTGAAGAAGACATTGATGCTCAAATCCAAAAGCGCGTTGACTTGGTGCTCAACCAAGATCCAACCCTAGACTTCTGGGAGCAGGTTAAAGCACAAGGGTTTACGACTGCAACTTTCCGTGACGAATTGCGCCGTAATCTTCAAGCACAACGCATGTTTTTCCCTGAAGATCCCTCTGAGTGGCCAGTCGAGCAACTTGCCGACGTACTTGGCCAGCATTGGAAAGATTTCTTAAAAGACGATCACCAAAGTTTGCTTGATATGAAAGCTAAGGGTGAATCACAACCTCTTAACGACCAGATGATGAATCAATTCTTGATGCCAACAATCTGGATGTCTTTAATGAAAAGGGGCATGACGATGACGCCAGCAGACGGCCTGCCAGAAGGCGTTTGCCTGCGTGTTAATGGCCGCGATATTTCTACTGCCGAGGTTTACAAAATAATCGAACCGATGATTACGGTTGTCGAGCGCAGCTGGGCAGAATCTTTCGTAGTAAAGATGAACCTTGCAAGCAATGATCTTAAAGCCAATGGCCACTGGATGAGTGACGAGTCATATATGACCGCGCTAAATGCTGAGCGCGCCGAGTACGAAGGCACTATTATCCCGCACGAAATGATGATATTGCAATTTCTAGGTTTTCCAAGCATGGAAACCTATTACCAATATTTCCGCGCGCGTCATTCCTACAAGCAGGTCATGCCGGCAAAAGACAGTGAAGAATATGCTGCTCTTGTTAAGGAGAGTATCGCTACACGCGGCAGTTTTTACTCAGCTGATAAAATCCAAGTGGATGTAATCATGTTGGGTGTGCGCAGTAAAACTACTGGGCGCTTTCCGGCTGAAGGCGATCCCTACATAGCTTGTCTTGAGAGGGCTACTGAAGTCGCCGAGATCCTTTCTGAAGAGGACGCTGATTGGGATAGCATCCTGCTCGACTATTCGGACTACCCAGAGACGGTTGGTGGTGCACAGTCATCAACTTTGCCGCAACCAAATCGTGGTAAGTTACCAATGCAGTCACGCAACGATTTGCGCGGTTTTTTAATGGAAAACGATTATACGGATTTCGTTTTACAGAGCTCCATGGCTAATCAAATATTCTTCGCCTCAGAAGTGGGGAAGGTATACGGCCCAATCAGAACTACGCTTGGCTACTCTTTTTATCGGATAAATAAAATATCTAAGGGTTCGAAGGTTATCGATTACGCCGCGAACGAGCGTGACGCATTCGTTATTGACGACGACATGCTGACCACGCATTTTCACGCTTACGTGAAAGGTTTGCGTGACGCGGTCAAATAGAGCAATTGGCGAAATCAAGCACATCACTGCGTAGCGCGTACCAGCGCGTCATGCCGTATCTGAGCAAATATAAAGGCTCAGCGGTAGCAGTGGTGGTCCTTGGAGCAGTCGCAGCACTAGGTTCGCGATTTACTATTGTTTTTATTAAGCCGCTAATCGATCGCTTGCACCTTAGTGGAGGTGACTCGCCAAGTGCTAATCCCGTATCGGCGTCGGCCCTTGATGCGTTCACGGCCGAAGTGCTAGAACCATGGTTAGCCACATTCGGTGATTGGGGTCTTGGACCAGGAGTAAGCCAAGCAATTTGCCTTGTAGCAGTAATGATTGGCCTGGCGATTTTCTTTGCCTGCGTTCAATATCTATTCGTCCGGATGTCACGCATGCTCTCGGTGTATATGATTACCGATTTGCGTCAAGATATGGCTAGTCATGTTGCAAGCCTAGGTATGGGCTACCACTCTGGTCGCCGCCTCGGTGATTTGGTCTCTCGAATGACAGCTGATGCAACAACGGCATTACGCGTTTTGAATATGATGATTGAAGAGATGGTGCAATCGCCATTCAGCATCATTGGTTCGCTACTGGTAGCCTATGCCGCCGAACCAACAGCAACAATCGGCACCTTGGTGTTCTTGCCGATACTGGCATTGCCCGTAATAAAACTTGGCCCGAAGATCCGTAACCGGTCGCGCAAGTCACAAGACTCTTTGGGTGATACCACCCAATTGTTAACTCAAATGTTGTCGGGCATTCGTGTGGTGAAAGCGTTCCGTATGGAAGAGCGCGAGGCTCAAGAATACCGTAAAGCAAACGACGAATTCGTCGTGAATACACGCGGCATGGTGCGAGCGCAGGCAGTCTCGTTGGCCGTTACGGCTTTCTTTGCAAATGGAGGCGTGGGGTTAGTGATTGGCGCATTGGTAATCGTCCACTTGACAGTGGTCGAAATTTTCCACGATGTCGGCACCATGTTTGCCTTCTTCATTGCGATTGGCACTTTGTTTGCCTACGTGCGCCGACTGACTCGCGCGTTCACGGGCATTTACGCTTCAATGGGCTCGCTCGACCGTGTCTTTGAAGTGTTTGACTTAGAGGCCGACATGAAGCTTAACCCTAATGCGCAGTCGCTTGATCAGGTGACGAACCAAATAGAGTTTAGTGCAATCAACTTCACTTATCCGGGTTCACCGGATAAAGCCATTGATAACTTAAGCCTAACGGTCAAGCGTGGCGAACGCATCGCACTGGTCGGCTTGTCTGGCGCAGGAAAAACAACCTTGCTTGACTTGGTCGCACGTTTTTACGATGCTGACAGCGGCTCAATAAAAGTGGACGGCATGGACTTACGCGATATCAAACCAGACGATTGGTTAAATCAATTAGCGGTGGTCCAGCAGCAGCCGTTTTTATTCCAGGCATCCATACGCGAAAACATTTTGTATGGGCGCCCTGATGCTAGTGACGAGCAGCTACAACAAGCGATCGACGATGCTAACTTGCGCGACACCATCGAGCAACTTCCTGACGGTTTAGAAACTCAAGTTGGAGATTCTGGTTCACGCTTAAGTGGTGGTCAGGCACAGCGTGTTACTATTGCGCGTGCGTTGCTTAAAAATTCAGAGGTGTTATTACTCGATGAAGCGACGTCTGCATTAGATTCACAATCCGAGCACAAGGTGCAGGTGGCCTTGGATAACTTAATGGAAGGCCGCACATCGTTTGTGATTGCTCACCGTTTGGGCACTATTCGTTCGGCCGATCGAATCATTGTGATGGAAGCGGGACGAATTGTTGAAGAGGGCAGCCACGACGCATTGGTGGCCGCTAAGGGAACTTATTCGCACATGTGGAAACTACAGCTCGGACTCGACTAATAGTGTGACAGCCTGTGCTGTAATGAGCATTGCGTCGCCGCCTTCGGTTGTTTTGCCTTTTACATTAATGCGATCCATCTGCAGTCCCGTCAACTCACATAAGCGTTGGCGAATTGCGCCGCGCATTGGCGAAATTTTTGGATTATCGCAAATGACTACACAATCAAGGGAAGCTAAGTCGAGCTGCTTTTCGGTTATTTGCTTCATGCAATATTCAACGAACACCGAGCTGCTGCAATCACTCCATTGCTCGTCGTTGTCTTTAAACACGGTGCCCAAGTCATCGAGACCAGCCGCGCCGAGAATGGCGTCGCATATTGCGTGCAATAAAACATCGGCATCGGAATGACCGACTGGAGCTAGCTCGCTGTCGAATAACACGCCGCCGATATAACAATCGCCTCCGACCTCAAGTCGGTGGCAGTCGTAGCCCAAGCCGATGCGTGGAGCTTCCATTATTTTATCGTGCCGCATTGCAGCAACGCTTCGGCAACATGCAAATCGGTAGGAGTGGTTAACTTAAAGTTTGGATTCGAGCAGGCGACTAACTGCGGCTGTTGCCCAATGTTTTCAAGTATCATGCTTTCGTCGGTGGGGAGGCCATTGGCGTCGCAGTCCCAGGCCGCAAAAGCTTCCTGCATTATTTCGCAACGGGCACCTTGCGGAGTTTGTGCCAGCCACATGTGTTGGCGATCGACTGTAGATGTGACGCGCGTATCGCCACCACATTCCTTCAGAGTATCAGCAAGCGGTTCGGCGGCAAGAGCGCATCCGTGTTCTCGCATGCTGCGGATGACGTTTTCAATGTCGCCACTGCCAATTAAGGGTCGGGCTGCATCGTGGACCAGCACATAGTCGTGATCTTCACTTACGGCATCGACACCATTGCGACTTGAAACCCAGCGTTCCGCGCCACCGGAAATAACTAAATCTGCGCCAAGTTCGGTAGGGCTCGTCGCCCATTCCGTTTGCATGCGCTTTACATCGTAGTCATTCATTACAACCACAATGCGCTTGATTGAGTCACAGGCGCGAAAGGCGCGAATCGAATATGACAAGATTGCTTGGCCATTGAGGCGCATTAGAGCTTTATTAGTGCCTCCCATGCGACGTCCTTGGCCAGCTGCAACGATGACGGCGGCTGTGTCAGATACCATGTCATTAGGTTAGCATTTTGTTAGGCTATACGGGTGGATAGACTTCGCGTTCTTGGCATCGACCCCGGCACCTTAAAATCAGGATGGGCAGTAGTAGATGCATTCCCCAACGCATTGCCTAAGCGCATTGATTCGGATTGTTTAGTTTTGGGCAAAAGCAACACGCCAATCGCTGTGCGTTTGCATCAGCTACACATTAATTTACGCGAAGTCATCGCTAAGTATCGACCTGATGTACTGGCCATTGAATCTGCCTTCTTCGGTGATAACGCGCAATCGGCGTTGCGTATTGGCGAAGCGCGTGGGGTAGTACTGATGATGGCCGCCGAATTCGATATGGTGGTAGACGAAATCCCGCCTGCTACGGTCAAGCGACGCATTGCTGGTAATGGTCGCGCTACTAAAGAGCAGGTCTATTTAATGACTTTGCAGCACCTTGGCTGCAGCGAGTTTAAGCCGAGTAGCGAAGACGAAAGTGATGCTGTTGCGATTGCGCTGTGCTACCTTTTGTCGCTAGCCACAGCAAAAGCAACATCCAACAATTCTCCTACAAAAAAAGGTAAAAAATCAGGGAGTGGTGGTAAGCTGCCGCTTGGTTCTACTTTTCAATAGCTATGCCTGACCCCGCCATAATCGATTTTGCCCAGCTGCAGAGCTGGCTGGTGGCTAACCCTGATGCACTAGAACCAGGGCTAGTGTTACACGACAAAGCGCTCGATCTAGGCCCTGGCTTAACAGTACCCATTTACGGAGTTGACCCTTTTGGGCGCCCATGCTTGTGCATGATTCACGCGACGCTCGATTCGACGGTGTCCGAAAAAATGCTCGAGGTTGTTTCGCGATTGCAAACAGAAGGACGTCGTTTTCGTCCACTATTTGCTTTGCCGTCTGAGCCGCGTATTTTCTTAATCACTTCAGCAATTTCATCTGAGTTGCGCCATCGACTCGACTTGCTTGCCGGCGCATTCCCGTTACGCACTTATGTGGTGTCGGATGCCTTGCCGGGCGAAGTCACGCCTAATATTCATCTTGAAGACCCGGTGTCACGCCGCGGACCGCACTCCTTGCTTGAGCAGTTGCCAATGTCTTTACTTGCCCGCGTCGAGCGTTTGATTAACGGCGCCGAAGCTTTGCAGCCCTCGATATTATTGCAAGGGCATGATTGGCCGATTATTTTTGTTAATCAAAGCGGGCCGATTGCTGCGTTGTTTGCGGATGCCAAAGGTTTGACTTTCACGCGTCCGCATTCCTCGCAGGGTAACGCTGGCTTACGCCTTGAAAACGATGAGGTGGTCGACTCGGCCATCGATTATTTAATGCGCTGCCAAATTAATAGTGAACCTCTTGCTGTTGAGTCCGTCACCTCTGGGTGAACGAAAAGCATCAAATAGCCGTATGCGTGGTTTTGTTAGTGCTGTGTTGGCGCGCCTTACAGTTGAAGTCAGCGCCCGATAGCGGCTTACAGTACCAGCAGTTAAGCGAGCATTGCGCGCTGTTGCCAGATCTCGCTACTGCACCCTTAAGTGAATTGGCACTGCTGCCTAGCCTGGGGCTCACGCGGGCGCGTTGCATCGTCGAAGGACGGCACTTGATAGGCATAGCCTTGACCCCCGAGAGAGTTGGCTTGATTGATGGGGTTGGCGAAACAACTGCTCTAGAGCTTTCTATGTGGTATCGGGCGCAAAGACGTCGAGGCGATACGCTAAAATATGAGCATGAGCCTCGACAAACCGACCCCCGCGCAAATTAGTGGATTAGTGAGTCTTGCGCTGGCCGAAGATTTCGCGCATCAAGATTCCACATCTCTTGCGGTGGTGCCTGAAACAGCCCAGTGCCAAGCCCAAATGGTGGCGCGTGCCGATGGGGTGGTAGCCGGTGTCGATTTTGCAGTCGAGGCCTTTAAGCAGTGCGATTCTAAGGTAACTGTTCAAGTACTCATCCACGACGGCGAGCGCGTTGGTGCTGACGAAGTCATTATGTTTGCGTGTGGTCCTGCGCGGGGTATTCTTGGCGCTGAGCGCGTTGCACTTAACTTTTTGCAACAACTTTCCGGTGTAGCGACTGCGACATCGCTGGCCGTTGCCGCGGCAAACGGCGTTACTGTTTTAGACACGCGTAAAACTGTTCCGGGCTTGCGCGAGGTACAAAAATATGCAGTGCGTGTTGGTGGCGGCCAAAATCAACGCCGCAACTTATCCGACGAGCTGTTGCTAAAAGAAAACCATTTTGCCTTGTCCGGCTTAGATTATGCGGCCACAGTAAAAAAAGCAGTCGCCGAAGCACAGGGTAAGGTGGTAGGCATCGAAGCCGAAACCATTGATCAAGCGCGGGCGGCACTTGCCAATCGTGCGAGCTACGTGTTGCTCGACAACTTCCAAGGCGTTCATTTGGTTGCAGCTGTTGCAGCACTACGCAAAGAATTCCCGAAAGCTATTCTCGAAGCGAGTGGTGGCTATACTCTAGAAACATTGCCTGCTTTATCTGAAGCTGGCGTCGACCGCGTGTCGATGGGTGCGCTCACTCATTCCGTTCCTGCTCTCGACATGTCGTTACTTCTCAATACTACCGATGACTAATCACGAAACTTACTCTTCTCCGTTGGCGACACGTTACGCAAGCCCGGCGATGCAACAAACTTTTTCATACCGCGGGCGCTCTTTAGTGTGGCGCGATTTGTGGATAGCCCTTGCCGAGTCTTCGGCTAATTTAGGTTTAGATATAAGCGCAGAGCAGATAGCCGACCTTAAAGAGCATCGCGACGATATCGACTTCGATCGTGTCGCTGAACTAGAACGCGAATTACGCCATGACGTCATGGCGCATGTTCATGCTTATGGCGAAAAGGCTACTAAAGCTATGCCAATCATTCACCTCGGTGCCACTTCTTGCTTTGTCGCCGATGGCGCCGACCTAGTTTGCATGCAACGCGGATTACGTCTGGTACGCGCGCGTTTGCTTGGTGTGATTCGCGCTCTTCGCGAGTTTTGTTTAGAGCAAGCAGAATTGCCCGTTTTAGGATTCACCCACTTCCAACCGGCGCAACCGACAACTATGGGTAAGCGCGCTTCCTTATGGCTCCAAGATTTTTTACTTGACCTCGAGAATGTTGAGGATGCTCTCGAGCGTTTACCATTCCGCGGTGTGAAAGGTACTACGGGTACCCAAGCTTCGTTTTTCCAGTTGTTTAACGGCGACCACGCAAAGGTGCGAAAACTCGATGATGAAATAACGCAGCGCATGGGTTTCAAAAACACCATTGCGGTTTGTGGGCAAACATATCCACGTAAGTGGGATGGGGTAGTGCTTAGTGCAATCTCATCTATTGGTGCGTCAGCTTCTAAGTTTGCTACGGACATCCGCTTGATGGCGCACCGCCGCGAGCTCGAAGAGCCGTTTGGTGAGAGCCAAATTGGTTCATCTGCAATGCCTTATAAGCGTAATCCAATGCGCAGTGAACGCATCTGTGCTCTGTCACGCTACTTGCTTAACCTCGCGCCGAATGCCTTAGAGACGGCAGCCAACCAATGGCTTGAGCGCACACTCGATGACTCTGCTAACCGGCGTATCGCGATCCCAGAATCATTTCTGGCAGTAGATGCGATTTTGCTATTGGTGCAAGATGTGTCAAGTGGCTTGGTGACTTACCCTCGCGTTATCGAGCAGAATCTTGCTCAAGAATTACCGTTCATGGCTACTGAGACTATCCTGATGGCATGCGTGCAAAAGGGCGGTGACCGTCAAGAGTTACACGAAGCGATTCGCGTGCACTCCCACAAATCCGCTTATCGTTTGAAAGCCGAAGATGGGGTCAACGATTTACTTGAGCGTATAAAGAACGACCCAGCCTTTGCTGCCGTGGCCGATGACCTTGATAGTTTGTTAGATCCGTCTAAATTCATAGGACGTGCTCCGAATCAAGTTCGCGAGTTTATGTACGAGGTGGTTGACCCAGTATTGGAATTACGTGCCGATGTCCGAGTTCCAGACGGCGAAATTTCAGTTTAATAGGTATCGCCGCCAATGCAAAAACCCGCCATCGTAATGCTGACGGGTTTTTTTTGTAGAGTAAAGGTTACTCTTCTTCGCATTCAGACTGCTCGCAGCAAGCAGATCCTTCAGGACAATCTTCTTTGGCACAGTCGGCATCGTCTTTCATAGAGCATTCTGCAGCACCAGCCATTGGGCAGTCAGTTGCGTCCATGCATGCACACGGCTCCATCGCGCATGTGCCATCGTCAATGACATTGCTAGTAAGCATGGCGACTGCCTGAGTGCTGCCATCGGTGGCTGGTTGAGTCGTAATCGCTTGGCAAGCACCAAGAAGAAATAGTAAAGGCAGTAAGTAGCGCATTATGTTGTTAAGTGGTCAGTTGTTCGTGTTTACGCAGTAGTAAACGATTGTTTGTCCCGTTATTTTAGCGACGCTCTAGCAGTTCGTGGAGCATTGACTCGATATTCCCTAGACTCCCTTCAAGGTCGTCTAGGCGGTGATGCATCTCTTCGACCATCTCTTCAAGGTTGTCGATGCGGTGATGCATCTCTTCGACCATATCATTATTGCGGCGATTGTTATCACTCCACGGATTTCTGTTCTGGCCTATCATCATAGGTTGAGCCATTATCATGAATTGTCCCATGTTGCCCATATCCATCATGCGCGGCATGTTGTTACCCATGTCACTCCTGCCAAACATCCAAGCACCGTCATGCTGGTCACGCTCGCCGTGCTCACCACGTTCGTCACGCTCGCCACCCCAACCCTCGTGTTCGGAATCGCCGTGTAACCTGTCGATTTCAATATCAAAGTCACCCTGCTGGCCGCGCATCATTTCAAGCATTTCAGGAAGCCCATCCAGGTCCTCGCCGAGTAATTCCTGGATATCAAAGTCAAAACCGTCTGGCATATCGCCTAAATCGAATTCGACTATCTGCTCATTACCATCTTCATCGATAGTAATCATTTTTACACTGCCCATGACCTTTACATCATTTTCTTCATCAAGACCGCTAAGAATTTCATGAGCATCGCTGGCGTGGATGGTGATGGAAATTTCTTTACTTGTGTCAGCATTTGCCTGAGAATCTAGTTCGATGGCGACCTCACCGTTTTTCACGATGACTTTCTGTGTATGAGGTTCTGGGTGCTGAGCCTGAGCGAACAGGCTTGAGAAGGCAAGGATTGAGAGTGAAATCATTATTTTATGTAAAAGGTTTGCGTAGCTGATTATAAAGCATTCGAGTTAGAGCCACCCGCATTAGGCAAAAATATGTTATTTTGACCACCTGTGAGCCGTCCCGACCTCAAAACTTTCTCTAGTGTCTTACCGAAAACTGGGAAGATCCTGCTGTGCACCCACCGTCATCCTGACCCTGACGGGCTTGGTGCGCTTGTAGGTATTGGGCATCTGCTTAAGCAAAAGTTCGCCATCGACACTGATTTGGTGCTTGAGGGCCGTATTCGCCGCGCCGAGAACATCACCATGCGCGATTTACTGAGCATCGAGGCTATGCCAGAGGGTGGGGTTGACCCCGCAAATTACGCAGGAATGATTGTCGTTGATTCACAGCCGTGTTTCAGCCACACCCCTCTTCCTGACGGAATCCCGCTACTAGCAGTCTTTGACCACCACGATGGCATCACTGACGAAGGCGCCGAGCCCATCCCATTTGAATGGGTAGATTCAGAATTCGGCGCGACATCCACCATGGTTTATGAGTTGTTAAAATATTACGACACGCAACCAGACCGGCGGACGGCAACGGCACTTTTTTGCGGAGTACGTTACGACACCAACAACCTTTTACGAGGTGCGACCCCGGCCGATGAAGAGGCCTTTCGCATCCTTGAACTCAATGCTGATCGTCAAGTAATCGGAGCTATTGACCAGCCGCCACTAAGCCGCGAATACTTCAAGCAAATGCACCGCGGCATCAACGCTTGCCAAGATTACGGCACACTGCTGCTCACACTTATGGACGAAGTCATTAGTCCCGAGAGTGTGGCCGAGATAGCTGACTGGTTTTTACGTCTCGAAGGTCAACAGTGGTCATTGGCTGGCGGCGCTTGCGATGGTCGTTATCAAGTTTCGCTGCGTTGCGATATGCCTGGCGCCGATGCTTATCCGGCGTTACGACATATCCTTGGTGAAAAAGGTGCTTGCGGCGGACATGGTCGTATGGCTGGTGGCCAAATTGAACTCGGCGATATGTCTATCGACGAAGTTAAGGTGCATATTAAATCACGCGCTCTTGAATATCTGTCGCTTAGCGACAATGATGTGCAGAGTCTTGCCGCAAACGACTAATATTCGTTAAAAAGAATTGACAAGATGCACTGTAAAGGGTATCTTTTTTCCCCTAACAACGCGGCCGTAGCTCAGTGGTAGAGCTCTACCTTGCCAAGGTAGTTGTCGACGGTTCGAATCCGTTCGGCCGCTCCAAAACACTAAACCGTAACTTGATTTTTCAGGTTGCGGTTTTTTTATTGCCTATACACTCGGTATGAAACAATAGCTTTACTCACGCCGTCTGTGCTTAGCGCTTCGAGGGTGTAACCAGCAGGAACAGCCAGCCCTTGCGATCCATTGCCGACGATGTCAGAAGGTGCCAATATGTTTTCATAGCGCCGCCTGTCGCTGGCTTTCATGAACAATTTCAATAGCCCAGACTTATTATTGGCAGAGTATTTACCGGTAGAGTCGGCTGAGCGATCTTGGATGGTGTCAATGCGCTCTATTACGACAAAGGTGTTTTCATCGGCAGAGATAAGTTCGTAATAGTTTTTGGCGAACTTAAACTCGACAACATCAACGAACAGCTGCCCATCTTCAGCAGGCGGCGAAGAGCTTGAGGTTGCATAATTGAGCCCCAAAAAAATAAACGATAAGCAAATGGCGAGTGTCTTCATGCCATACATTAGCATGGCATGGTGTGGTAGTTACACCTCAGCAGACAAATCGGCGTTCGCCTGTAAGAACGGCCCCCAGTTTTCTGGCAGGTCTTCTTCAGGATAAATGGCCTCAACGGGGCATTCCGGCTCGCAGGCGCCGCAATCTATGCATTCATCTGGATGGATGAACATGGGTAGATTGAGTGTGCCCGGTTGCGGCTCGGATTCATAAATGCATTCAACAGGGCAAACATCAACACAGGCACTGTCTTTGGTGTTTACGCAAGGTTCGGCGATTACGTAGGTCATGATTCTATTTCTGAGTTAGGAGGGGGGAGAGCCCCGCGCCTTAGCATACACTATTAAGGATATCTTTCAAGTCTTAGTATTTTATAATTAGATTCGCTATTCTGTAAGCAGTATAAATGAATACTACCTACATTCTAAGCGCCGTTTCAGGCTACCTAATGGGTTCGATTTCTTTTGCTTTGCTCCTGGCAAAGCTAAAGGGGATTAACTTGCGCGAGGTGGGTAGCGGGAACCTTGGTGCTACAAATGCGGGTCGTGCTCTCGGAAAAAAACTCGGAGTTGTAGTTTATTGGCTAGACATGCTGAAAGGTGCTGTGCCGGTATTGGCCGCCAAGCTCGTTTTCGCGGATGATATCAACGTCGCGGTTCTGGCAGGGGCAGGAGCTTATCTTGGCCACATCTTGCCGCTCTATTTCAAGTTTAGTGGCGGGAAAGGCGTTGCCACACTGTCCGGGGTATTATTGATCTTAGCGCCACTGCCGACCCTTATTGCTGGCGTCGCCTTCTTTGGCCTAGTATCCATTAGCGGTATGATGTCCGTGGGGTCCTTAGTCTTGGGCGTGGCCCTGCCGCTAAGTATGTTTAATTATCCAGGAGTAGAAGACCCTGTTAAATATTTCTCATTATTCGCAGGTTTGTTTTTGTACATCACTCATCGCAGTAACATCATGCGTTTGCTGCGTGGCGAAGAACCCTCACTAAGGAAGAAAAAATGACACAAAAAGCAAGTTTAGTTCTTGGCGACGGGGGATGGGGAATGGCCCTGGCTCTTTGCCTACATCGCGCTGGACGTAAAGTTCATGTGTGGGGCTTCGAGGCTGATTACACAGCCGAAGTCGCAAAGTCGCGTGATAATTCACGCTATCTTCCTGGGATTGAAATCCCAGAGGATATTTTATGGACTTCAGATATTGACGCGGCTTTAGAAAATGTCGATGAGGTATATAGTGTTATCCCAACACAATTTATTCGTCCGTCACTTGAGAAATTCGGCAACAAGCTAAGTGGTTTGCCCGTTTATTCAGCGTCAAAAGGGTTAGAGTTGAGCACGCTAAAACGTCCTACACAAATTTTGGCTGAGTTTTTTGGGGGATCCGACTTGATAGGAATCGTGAGTGGCCCATCGCATGCTGAAGAAACTGCGCGTGGCTTAGCGACTTCGGTAGTGGTGGCGGCGCCAAATGAAGCAATGGCAAAGCAGGCACAAGCTCATTTGTCGTCTGAAGGGTTGCGCGTTTACACTGCCGACGATCTGATCGGAGTGGAGTTAGGGGGCGCACTGAAAAATATTATCGCTCTCGGCGCAGGTATCGCTGATGGCGTCGGCTTAGGGGATAACGCTAAGGCCGCGTTGGTGTCACGCGGTTTAGTCGAGATGGCGCGATTAGGTCAGCACTTTGGCGCGCGCCGCGAAACTTTCTTTGGCTTAAGTGGCGCTGGCGATTTGATGGTTACTTGTTACTCAGATCATTCGCGCAACCGTTCACTCGGTGAAGCGATAGGTCGCGGTGAGAAGCTAAATGACATTTTGGCGCGTGACGAAAAAGTTGCCGAAGGGGTGTGGACGTGCCAAGCGATTCACCAAGCCGCGGACAAGATTGGCGTCGAAATGCCAATTACTGAGCAGATCTACGCGATTCTGTTTGACGAAATAAATCCTGAAGATGCGGTACGCAACTTAATGGCCCGACCTACAAAAGCTGAGGCAGAATAATGACAAAAGTATTAGATCGACACCCACAACCCGCGTTGAAGTTTTTGGATGAAAATTTCGTCGCGGACAGCTTTGATAAGATAAATGTTGTGCTGCAAGAATTGCTGGCTGCGTCGCCGTCTTCGGTTGAGGAATGGCGCGAATGGATTTTATGGCGTAGCGAACTAGATAGCGTGATTGCCGAAGAATCGTTGAAGCGCATGTACGCTAGCGTTTGTAAGACTAACGACGAAGCTTTGGAAAAAGCGAATTTAGATTTTCAAACTGAGATTATGCCAAAGGTAGAACCGGTCGACGATTTGCTTGACCGCAAATATTTAGATGGCGCATTCCGTGACGCGTTACGCGACGGTGGTTTAGATATTTATGATCGCTCGATTGAGTTGGGCGTGAAAATGTTCCGTCAAGAGAATGTGCAGCTGAATGCTGACGATGAGAAATTGTCGAATGAATACACACGCACTATTGCGGCTATGACCGTCACCTATAAAGGTGAAGAAGTCACTTTGTCTGGTATGTCGAAGTATCTCGCCGACCCCGATCGTATCGTGCGCGAAGAGGCCTTTCGTTTGGTGTCGTCGCGCCGCTTGATTGCTGCCGAGGCGCTTGACGCAGTGTTTGACAAGATGGTTGCGCTGCGCGATAAAGTTTCACGGAATGCCGGCTTTGAGAATTATCGCGACTACATGCACGTCGGTAAAGAGCGTTTCGATTACACTCCTGAAGATTGCCTCGCATTTGGCGAGAACGTAAAGCAGTATATTGTGCCGGCGATGCGTAAGATAAATGAACACCGCCGCCAAAAATTAGGCGTCGATAGGTTGCGCCCGTGGGACACATCGGTCGATCTTGATGGCGCTGATGCTTTCGAACCCTTTACCGACGCGGCAGGGCATGTCGATGTGTCTGCGAAGTTGATGTCGGCGGTTGCTGAAGATTTTGGCGAAGAGTTGCGCTGGATGTCTAGCCAAGGATTGCTCGATCTCGAAACGCGCCCACATAAAGGCCCAGGTGGTTTTATGGATAACCTCGAGAAACGCCGAGTGCCGGTGATATTCGCTAATTCTGGTACCACGCATGGCGACGTCGAAACTTTAGTGCATGAAGGTGGTCACGCGCTTAACGGTTTGTTCTGTCGTGACCTAGAACCCGTGGCTTACCGTATGCCGCCGCTCGAGTTCGCAGAAGTGGCTTCAATGGGTCTAGAAGCGCTCGCAATGGAACATCTCGAAGATGTTTATCCTGCTGACGAAGCGCAACGCGCGCGCCGAGATTCTCTTGAAGGCATGTTGTCGACCTTTGCTTGGGTGGCAACCATCGATGGCTTTCAGCATTGGATTTACACGCATCCGCAACACACTCGTGAAGAGCGGACTGCTGCCTGGAACACTTTGTTAGATGATTTCAGCACTGGTGTAGATTGGTCCGGATTAGAAACCGAGCGCTCGTCAGTCTGGCATCGCCAGTTGCACATTTTCCAAGTTCCGTTTTATTACATTGAATACGCGCTTGCGCAAATGGGAGCGATTCAATTGTGGCTCAATTACCGAACGGATCGCGAGGCATGCGTTGCAGCTTACCGCCATGGCTTAAGCTTGGGCGGCTCGGCAGGTTTGCCTGAATTGTTCGAAGCGGCTGGATTAAGTTTCGATCCGCGCGGTAACGGTTTCGCTGAGTGGGTGCCACAAATAGTGGCGGAATGGGAAAAAGCTGTTTAGCTCTTTTCGATTT
>CAWWAN010000020.1:0-16443 GCA_963934925.1 uncultured bacterium
CTGAATGGTCGTCTAGATTTGAGTCAGGCAGAAGCTGTCTTAGAATTAGTGCAATCGCGTTCCGTAGAATCTGCTCGCGCAGCTAGCCAGCTGTTAAGTGGTGGCTTAGGGAAGCAAATGGCTGATGTTCGCGAAGCGCTAATGGCTTCTTTAGTCGAGCTCGAAGCAGGTTTAGACTTTGAAGAGGGCGATTCGCAAGATCTGCGGCCATCCGAAGTGATAGGTTATGTGCGCGAAGCTCAACAGATGTTGCAAGAAGCCACAGTCGGTCAACAAACGCGCGCGGTAGCAAGTAACTCGCGTTTCGGTTGCTTGTTGCTCGGACCTCCCAACGCGGGCAAAACAAGTTTATTCTCAAAACTGACCGCAACTCCCAGCTTGATTTCATCGCAGGCGGGTACCACCCGCGATTATCGACGTGCGGTATGGCAGACTCCAGAAATGGATGTCGAACTCGACCTGATTGATTTTCCAGGTGTCGGCGGTGACGCTGTCGATCAACGTGATGCACTTGCTAGAGAGTTGGTGGCCGATTTTGATCAGGCAGATTTGTGCTTGCTATGTTTACATCCGCACACGGCTATCGAAGATCTACCCGCGCATTTGCCAAGCATGCCGGTGCTGGTCGTTTTCACGCACGCTGATCTAGGGCTGCAAGTTAGCAGTGACCTCGCGCGCGAGTTAAATAACCGCCTTGGCGAGATGAATTCCGTTTTGGTGAGCAGCGAAGATGGGTTGAGCACGACATCCGCAACGTTGTGTGCTGCGATTACGCCATACTTTGACGCTGCGGAAAAGGTCATTGCCCAGCGCATTCGTAACAGCGAGCGTTACCACCATGCACTAGCAACGGCATCGGCGGCGGTGGCGGTGGCAGAGCAGTGGCTCGAGTCCGGAGGGCAGCAAGATTTGGTCGCGGCAGAAATCCATCACGCTTTGTCGGCTTTGGCTGAATTGGTCGGTGAAATGACCCCGGATGACCTCCTAGACCGCCTGTTTTCGGCATTTTGCGTGGGTAAATAGCAAAAATTAGTAGAAACTGGCTTTGTTTATATTAGAATACCACTAAGTCTTGTGGTCTCGCGAGCTTATCACCGAGAGATACACAAGTCTTGGTGGTTCACATCTTTAACTTATAAACCAAAATGCGTTGCCCATACTGTAAATCTGATAAAGATCGCGTAATCGACTCGCGTTCTGCTGCGGACGGCTATTCCATCCGTAGGCGCCGCGAATGTGACCAATGCTCACGTCGTTTTACCACTTATGAGCGCATGGAAGAAACTCCGCTGCGCGTTGTGAAAAAAGATGGCTCCCGCGTTCCTTTCGACCGTAATCAGATTTATAAAGGTATGCTTCGGGCTTGCGAGAAACGCCCCGTATCGATGGAAGACCTAGATAACGTGACTGCTGGCATCGAGCGTAATTTGTCCGAGATGTTCGATCGCGAAGTGGGTAGTAAATACATTGGTCAGCTGGTCATGGACGAGTTGAAGAAACTCGACCAAGTTGCTTATGTGCGCTTCGCTTCGGTATATCGCGAATTCAAAGACGTTGAACAATTCGTTCATGAGCTTAAGCCGTTATTACTAAACAACAGTGGCCATAAGTCGTAATCTGCGCCGAGTGCGTAAGCGTGATGGTAACGACGAAAGTTTTGACATCATGAAGCTAGCTGACTCTGTGTCATCGGCTCTTGCTGGCGTTGGCGCCAATTTTAAACTTGCCTTGCAGTTCTCAGAGACTATTCAAGTGCGCCTCGCTGAAAGTGACGATGTCGTCACCACTGCGCAACTGGCCGAGACTTGCAGCGAAGTGTTACGCGAATACGATCAGGCCGAAGCAGCGACTGCTTTCATGCAGTATCGCTCCGAAGAAGTGCAGGCTGTTGCGGATTTGCGAATCATCGACACCAGCGAAGACCTCAGTCACTTCGACCGTCAGCGCTTGGCGTTGTCATTTGTGCGTGATCAATACATCGAGTCGAGTGTCGCGCGCATGGTGGCTAGGCGTGTTGAGCGTCGCTTAAGTTTCTTGGGCTATATTCGTATTTCAACCGATTTGATTTCCAGTTTGTCCGATGTCGAAAGTCACAGTTTGGGTATGCGCAGTATTTCAGGTAAGTCAACCTTGCTTGGCGTCGACCGTAGCTCGCTAAACGCGTGGTTGGGTGGGGCATGTATCCCTAGCCAAGGACGGTGTGGTGCTTTGCCGCAATTAGGCCCTGATTCTCAAGATTTGCGCCCGCTCATTGGTGAAGAAGTTTTATCGCGCTTTGCTCTCGAAGATGTGCTGAACACTGCTCATGTTAACGCCTGGAAAGACGGCGAGTTTGATCTTTATGCCCTTGGCGATTGGTTGCGCCCAGCTCGCATGTGGTTGCACCCACAAGTCGGTGAAAACGAGCAGCAGTTTTTCAAGCGCGTAGCCAACACGCGCTCCCAAGCACACGAACTGCAAATTTTTGTGCCACGCTCGTTGCCTGTTAGTGATTTGGCTGTTCAGCTGCCGCAGTGGTTGCAAAGCCCGGCGTGTCGCTTGCGCTTTTCGACTTCAAATGGCGAGCTAGCTCAGCAGTGGGCTGAGAATGATATCTGGCATTCCATGCCTGTCTCAAGCTTTATGCGCCTGAGTGAGCGAGATGCGCAAGCTTTAGTTGACTTGGGGCACACCGTGGTGCAGTGGCAACCGCCACGCCCAATGCCAAATGAAGCAGATCAGAGCTGTCGAACTTTGCACCGTGGTGCAGCCATTAACTTGGCGCTGTTGGCAACTCAGGTAAACGCCTTCGATACCGACGCCTTTCATACGCGGGTGAAGCAAAGTCTGGCATTAATATGTGACGTGTTTGCGACCCTGGCCGTGCGTGCTGAGCACAATGCGCACCCGCGCGTGGTAATCGTGCCCGCTGGTCTCGAGCAAGCGCTTGACATACTTTATCCCGACTCACGCTTGCGCGTCGTAAAGCGCTCGCAATTGATATCGTCGTTGCGTAATAGTTTTGAAACAATCGCCACTCAGAGTGAGGTGCGGCTCGAATATTCATTGCCACCACATTCGCAATCGATAGGTGCTCGCCTCGCAGAGCGCGATGGCTTGAAGCTTAGTGACGCTTACGAAGTTTCGTGGGCAACAGTCGATAGCGACGCTTCTCTTGAAGTGGCTTTAGATTCCTCGCCGTGGCTCGAACTGCCCGCGGCAATTTTACATAACAGCAATCTGCGCGAACGTCTTCAGCCGCAGATCAAATTCCCAAAGACATCCTCCAGCGACGACTTTAACGCATGCACTTAAAACGAATTGAACTTGAAGGTTTTAAATCCTTCGCCGACCGCACTGTCATCCCAGTTGAGCGTGGCCTTACGGGTATCGTAGGCCCCAACGGTTGTGGTAAATCCAACGTAGTCGATGCCCTGTTATGGGTTATGGGCGAGCGGTCCGCCAAAGCTTTGCGCGCCGATTCCATGGACGACGTCATCTTTAAGGGAGCTGAAGGCCGCTCTGCAGCACCTTACGCAATGGTCGAGGTTATCCTCGGCGACCCCGAAGGCATCGTTGTTGAAGCTGGTGGTGAAGTTGCAGTCGGGCGACGTCTATTCGCCTCAGGCGAGTCAGAATTCTTACTGCATGGTCGCAAAGTACGCCGCAAAGACGTTCGCGAAATCCTGTTAGATACAGGCCTCGGAGTGCAGGGTTACATGGTTTTGGCGCAGGGTAAAATCGACGCCGTCCTGGCAGCAAATCCTGAAGAGCGGCGTTCCGTTTTTGAGGAGGCCGCGGGTATCTCGCGTTATAAAGCGCGCAAGCACGAAACCAAGCTTAAGTTCAAAGCTGTTGAAAGGGACTTATCGAAGGTAGACACTGTCCTTGAAGAGGTTTCTCGTACGGTTCGCTCGCTAAGAATGCAGGCAGGTAAAGCCAAGAGATTTCTTGAGTTGCGTGATGGCTACCGTGATTCGCGCATTCGCTTTGCTCTTGCTGATTCGACCACTTTCAATGCTGAAGCAGCCACTATTCGGCAAGTCCTTGGCGAGTTGATTACCGAAATAGATTCTTTGAGTGAGCAGCGTGATAAGAATGAAACGCATTTTGATGAGTTAGAGGTAGAGCTTGGTGCTTTGCGCGAACGCCACCAATCTCTGCGTAGCGAGTCGGGGCAAATCAAAGAGGAGGTGGCAACTCTTGAAGAGCGTGTTGCAGGATTGCAAACTCGCGCATCGGAATCAGATGCGCAAGTGGTTAAAGATAATTCGCGACTTGAAATCTTAGTCTCCGAGCAGACAAAAGATGCTGAAGCGAATTCAGAGTTGCTTGGCGAAAAGAACAAGCTCGATCAACACATCGCTGATGCCGGCAGCCGCTTGGTAGAAATTGAGACTAAGTCTGATGAGGTGCGCGAGCAACGCAATGCTGCTCGCCAAGAAGTTGAAGGCATCCGTGGCGACATCCTGGAAGCCTTGCAGCAGCGTTCCTCCTGGAACAACAAAGTCGCTGACGCAGCTAAGCAACGCTCTGAGTCTACAGGTGGCTTGGTTGCTGTCGATCGCCGCTTTTCTGAAATTGTTGACGAATTGGCTGCTTCAGAGACCGCCGTTGGCGAAACGCAAATTGAATTATGCACCCAGCAAGCAAGCTTTGACCAGCAGCAAACAGCCCTCAATGAGAGCAAGCAGCAAGTCGAGTCGCTCAACGATAAACACCTTGGCTTTACCAAGGTAGCACATGAAGTTGCGCAGCGAAAAGCCGCCGCCGAGGCGCGCGTTGAAGCTTATGGCGTCGTTGAAGAAGAGATGCCGGGTGTGCCAGAGCATTTGCGTTCTTACGTCGAAGATTCATCGAATGACATCTCGGAATGGGTGCTCGATAAAGTTAGTGTTGCCGCACCATGGGACGGCATTCTTGAGAACTTGCTAGGACGTATGCAACACGCTTTCTGGAGTGACAGGGCGATAGACGCCAATGAACTTCCGAAGGGTGTGTTCGATTTCTTTTCGCCGGTTTCAAGTTTCAGCGAACCGCAAGCTATTGCTGGCGCATCTTCGTTGTTTGAATTGTCGAAGGGTGATTTGGCTGCGCGCCAGGCGTTGTGCTCTCGGTTAGGTGACTTGTACTGCGTCGAAGATCTCGCCACCGCGCAAGCGCTAGCTGAGCAGCACCCGCATGCTTTGTTCATGGTCGCATCAGGCGATGTGATCGCTGCTGGCTATTCACGTCGCGGCTTAAGCTCTGAAGATTCTGCTGGAGTTTTGGCGCGCCGTAATGGCAAGCAAAATGCTGAGGCCACTTTGGCCGAGGCGAGTTCTGCTTATGATTCCGCGCACAGTTTACAGCAAGACTGTCAGCAACAGCTTCAGCAGGCGCAGGAAACGTACAATGAACTGCGCGAGCAATTTTCTACCGTTCGCGATGCCTTAGAAGGACTGTTGGCGAAAGATAAGCAGTTGTCTCAGCGTCACTCGCTGCTCTCTGAAGAGCATGCTGCCTTGCAAGGCCAACGCGCGCAGCTGTCAGAAGTTTCTGAATCTGCCGAAGGTGTCGAGCACGAGGCTGTGGCCAAGCGTGACCACTGCGAGAATTTACGCTTACAACTTATCGAAACATTGAACGGGAAAGAAGAGTCCCTCAAAAAGCTTGATACTAGTTTCGAAGAGCATTCAGCGAAAACCCAAGAAGCACGACTCGATAAATCACAGTGCGAGCAAGACCTTAACATGTGGACGACTCGCCACTCTGAACTGGCTGCACGTGCTGGTCGTCAGGCGACCGAGCGTGAGTCTTTGCAAACAGAGTTAGAAAGCCTGTCGGGCCGAGGTGCTGAATTGCGAGAACAAGCAGAGGCCGCACGTGTTAAGCGTAGCGGATTGCTCGAACGCCGTTCTGAGCTCTCCGAACGCTGCGAGCAAGCCGAGCAGCATGTAGGGCGCGCGACTACTGCTTTGCATCATGCCCGTTCTCAAGCTTCCGGAGAATCTCAACGCTACGATGGCTTGGTCTCTACCCGTCACGAGTCCGAATTAGAATTACAAAAACTAGAGCTTCAGTCTCAAGAACTATTGCGTGGTGTGCACGATGAGTTTGGCCAATCCCTAGATGGCATGGTCAACAGTCTTGGCCTCGAACGCGATGCCATATTTGCTGCCGACGCCGACTTGGACAAAATGCGTAAAGAAATGTCTGACAGTCGTCAGCGTATTGAAAGCATTGGCTCCGTCAACCTTGATGCCGTAAACGAACTGGAAGAACGCGCCGCGCGTGAATCTTTCTTAGTCTCAGAGCGCGACGATTTGCTCGCTGCAAAAACTAATCTTGAAGAAACTCTCGAAGAGCTCGACGTGCAATGCCGTGAGCGCTTCGTTGAAACTTTCGATAAAGTTAAAGTCGAGTTCGAGTCGATTTTCCGTCGCCTGTTTAGTGGCGGTAAAGCATCCATTAGCCTTGAAGACGGTCTAGACCCGCTTGAGGCTGGTATCGAAATCTCAGTTCGTCCTCCTGGAAAGGAGTTGCGTTCCATCAACTTGCTATCCGGTGGCGAGCGCACGCTAACGGCATTGGCTTTACTGCTTGCAGTGTTCCAATCTCGTCCATCACCATTCTGTCTACTCGACGAAGTTGACGCTGCTCTTGACGACGCTAACGTCGAGCGTTTCACTAACGTGCTGAAAGACTTTGTAGGTACGACTCAATTCTTGGTGGTCACTCACAACCGAGTGACGATGGCGCGCTGTCAGCGCCTATTCGGCGTAACAATGCGCAAGCGTGGTGTGTCGATGGTGGTAAGCGTCGATCTAGAACAAGTTGCAGGCGAAGGCGAACTCGACTTAAGCTCTAGCAAAGCGGTTGCGGTAGATGCGCAGCGGCCACCATTAGAGATAGCGGCCGTTCCTCCATCGATTGAATCAGAGGCTTAACCTTGATCAACCAAATTCTATAGCTTCACGCCGAATTTGGCGTTGATGGTTGGTAAGGACACCAAGACTAGGCGCCCAACACGTCCTAAAGATTCGGCGCTAGTATTTTCTAAAACATCTTTGGTGGTGTGCCAGTACGAATTAGCTGGACCAAAGTTGAAATCAATGATGTCAATGGTCGGCACGCCTAACTTGCGAAAGTGAATGTGGTCGTCACTGACTTTTTTCTGCCCAACAAAAATATTGCCATCGCCGAGTTGCTGCGAAGATTGTTCAAATATTTTCTTCAGGCCACCATGCGAAGTGCTGTCCTTAACCAAACCTAATTGTTTGTCGCCAACCATGTCGAGCAACACAAAAGCTTTGATGTCCTTGAGAGTGCCGTCGTCATTTTTGGTATTTGCAACAAAGCGCGAGCCGAATGTTGAGTTGACGTCGTCATTCCATGGTACAGGAGGAAATGATTCTTCGCCATCAAACCAGCACAGCACAATACTCATGCCGTTAAGCGGTTGCTCGCCTTGTAACTGCCGCGCAAGTTCAAGCAACACTACCGTTGAAGACCCGCCGTCATTTGCCCCAACAAAACCAGGCTTATCAAAAGTGTCATAGTGCGAGCAAATCCATATTTCTCCGGGCTTTGTGCCTTGTCGCTTAGCGAAAACGTTTGCGCCTTCTATTTCACCGCGACGACGTGAGTTTTTAGGCGTTACGGCGACAAAAGAATCTATAGATGATGTCCAGCCGCTGAGTGCGCTGACAGTGCTGGTAATCCATTCCTGTGTCCGTTTTGAACCATTGGTGCCGATGCGCCGTGTGCCGATTTCATTGCATAAATAGGCTAAATCACTGAAAGCGCGCTGCTCGTCGAACGAAATGGATGCTGGGTCAATAGAGGGCGGTTTAGGGTCATTGCCTGCGCAGCTTATGAGAGTAGCAATGATGAAAACGGAGAAGCCAATAAGGACTGTGTGACGAAAGATTCTCATGATGTGGGATATCATAGCTCCGTGCGCTTACAATCTGTATGCTTTAAAGACAGAATCACTACTAGAGGAGAATAAATGTAATGGAAACTAAATCTGAATTATTTGGACATCCCACAGGCTTGTTTGTACTTTTTTTCACGGAAATGTGGGAGCGGTTTTCTTATTACGGGATGCGGGCTATTTTAGTGCTTTATCTCGTTTCTGAATCTAAGGGAGACAACCCTGGTTTAGGATGGTCTAATGGAGATGCCCTTGCTTTATATGGTTGGTACACCATGTCGGTTTATGTAGCATCTATTCCTGGCGGGTGGATTGCAGATCGATTTATCGGACAAAAGAAAGCAGTCTTTGTAGGTGGCTTAACTTTATGTTTAGGACATAGCATCCTTGCGGTAGAGGCACCGTGGGCGTTTTTTAGTGGTCTTGCTTTGATTGTTGCTGGCGTGGGCTTATTAAAGCCTAATATCTCAACGATGGTAGGCGGATTATATGAGCAACAAGATTTAAGAAGGGACAAGGGCTTTACAATCTTTTATATAGGTATCAATATCGGCGCGGCGCTTGCAGCTTTGATCGTGGGCTATGTCGGAGAAGCACATGGATGGCACTATGGTTTTGGTTTGGCAGGTATAGGCATGCTTCTAGGGCAAATTGTATACATGATGGGTCAGAAGCATTTGACACATGTAGGAAATGCTTTGGCTAGCAAAAGCCATGGGCAGAATAAAATTGATGTACCACTTACTAAAGTCGAGAAAGATCGAGTGAAAGTTCTATTCCTTTCTTTTGCGATAGTGGTCGTGTTTTGGGGAGCTTTTGAACAAGCTGGAGGCCTTATGAATATTTACACCCTAGAAAAAACGGATCGTGTTATCGCAGGAGAGACGATTCCGGCTTCGATATTCCAGTCCTTAAATGCAATATTTATTGTTTTATTAGGCACTACTGTCGCTGGTTATTGGGCTATGCGTAAATCAGCAAACAAGGAAGCTTCTTCTTTGTTTAAGATGGCTGTTGGCACGATGATTATGGGCTCTGGTTTCTTTTTTATGTCAGCCGCTTCTGCTGAATTTGAAAGCACAGGTTCTTCCGCTATATACTGGCTAGTTTTTGCTTACTTGTTTCATACAGTAGGTGAGCTGTGTGCTTCCCCCGTGGCTTTATCTTTTATCACGAAGTTGGCTCCTATGAAATATGCTTCGATTATGATGGGTCTCTATTTCGCGATGACAGGATTGGGAAGCAAATTAGCCGGGCTTTTAGGGGAGTCGGCATCTTCTTTCGGTGAATACGCGGTCTTCACGGGCATCGCTGTGTTCTGTATCCTTTTTGGCTTATTAATTATATTATTTAAAGAGAAACTTAAAGCTTTGACTCACGGTGCAGAAGACGCTGAAAATGAATTGGTCTAATTAATATTGTTATCGTGAAGAAGCGCCGGTCGTGAGGATGTATACTGCACTTTAACTGTCATGAGGAGCGCCCTTTCGACATCTTAGGTAAATGAAACTTTCCATCGTAATCCCAATTTTCAACGAAGAAAAAACTTTGTTAGAAATAATCCGTCGCGTCCGCGCATCAACCGACTACGAAAAAGAGCTCATCTTGGTCGACGATTGCTCGCAAGACGGTACTCGCGATATTCTTAAGAGCATCGAAAACGACGCTGACCTGTCTATTCATTATCACGAGGTTAACCAAGGTAAGGGCGCTGCTCTGCGAACAGGTTTTCAGTTTGTGACGGGTGACGTGGTGCTTATTCAAGACGCCGACCTCGAGTATGATCCCGACGAGTACTCAATATTGCTCGAGCCTATTGAGAAAGGCTTGGCCGATGTAGTTTACGGCTCGCGATTCAAGGGCTCGCGTATGTCTCGTGTGCACATGTACTGGCACCAGATGGCCAACAATTTTCTAACATGGATGTCAAACATGTTTACCAATCTTAACCTTACCGACATGGAAACATGTTACAAAGTTTTCAAGATTGAGGTTCTCCGCGATCTAAAGTTTGAGTCAAACCGCTTCGGCTTCGAGCCAGAGGTTACGGCTAAAATTTCACGCGTAAGGCTAAAGGGTAAACGAGTGCGTGTTTACGAGGTGCCCATTTCTTACTACGGTCGTGATTACGAAGAAGGTAAAAAGATCGGTTGGAAAGACGGTGTCGCTGCCATGTGGCATATCGTTAAGTACAACGTATTTCGTTAAAGCTGCGCAGCCTTAATAGGCCCGCGAGCTGGAGCTAGCAATAGTTCTACATGTTGTAGCCCGCTGTCGTTTAATGCTTGTTGCATGCATTCGTGTGCAATCAGTGGGGCATTGCTTTTCTGCGACAAGTGTGCCAGAGTTAGCTTCTTTAACCGCGCTGAAGCGCCTTGTTGGATGGCCTCAGCGGCTTGCAGGTTAGACAAGTGTCCGAAGTCGGAAGAAACACGATCCTTCAACGCGCGTGGATAGCGCCCGTTTGCCAACATTTCGGCATCGTAATTTGATTCGAGTACTAATTCGTCGAGATCCCCGAGGGTATTGTTAGCGATTAAAGAATCGGGATTGCCGAGGTCGGTGAAGAATCCAGCGCGCTTGTCTTGATATTCGAAGATGAAGCCAAATGTGGGATCGGCATCGTGCGGAATTTGAATGGGGGTCACCGCGATGTCGTTGACATAAAAGGTTTTACCGTCTGCAATATCACGGCGATCAATGTTGCGGCGGCTCAGTTCGCCCTTACTGATTTTCTGGCTGGTGTCGATGTTGTCACGATGCATATAAAGCGGAGCCTTGGCGCGCGCAGCAAGCGCCACGATATTGACGGAATGGTCGCCATGACGGTGGCTAAGTAGCACGGCGTCAAGCTCAGCCAAGTTGAGGCCAAGTTCTTCAGCGAAGCCACGGGCCGTGCGCAAGGCGATACCTGCATCGAGGCAAATAGTCGTGCGCTGAGCGCCACTTCCAGCTGTAATGAGCGCGCAATTACCGGTCGAGCCACTAGCGAGAGTATGAATTTGCATGGCAGTAGCTTAACTGCGAGCTCGGTTGAATTACAATATGCCCATGGCATCCGCAATCAAATGGTACTTGCACCGTAAAAGCTGAACATCGTGCACTCGTGCTGACGCATATTTAAGCGCCGCCACGATAACTGCCCGTGAGGTGGTCGATGCTAGAAAGAACCCAATCGCGAGTGGTGACATTGAATCGGTGCTGACGCATATTTCAGAAGTTTGCATCGCACGTGGCAAATCTTTTTTTTGCACGTCATTGACGGAACTGCGGCAAGACCCGAAGGCCTTTGGGAAAATGTTTGGTCCGAGTGACAATTTGCGCGCGCCATCCATAATTGTTGACGACAAACTAGTTGTTGGCTTTAACCAAGAAATGTACGATGGCGTCCTCAATGACTGACACCCAACCACAGCAACCACCGCAAGACCAGTGGTTTTACACCATCAAGGGTGAGCAATCAGGCCCCGTTAGCGAGTCCGAATTGATTGAGATGTACAACACGAACTTTTTGTGCGACTCTGATTTGGTTTGGGCGCTTGGCATGAAAGACTGGAAACCACTCAGCGAAGTGCTGCCTAAAATTATGCGTGTTATTCCCGCTGTGATTCAGCCACCGCAGATGCCAGCTAATCCAAATATGCATCAGGTAGACTCGGGTGGCGAGTATGTTTTGCCGAGTTCACCCTTTGATAACCCGAAGACGCGCGATATGCAAGATAATGCGCGCCGTGCTTGGCGCCGATTCTCGGCACGTATCATAGATTTCGTCTTCGCCAGTTTCTTTACTAGTTTCTTGTGGGTTTCTAGCTTGTCTGAAGAAGCAGTTCAAGCGGTCGTAAGTTCTCCTCAAAATCCTCCTGCGTTTTTGCTGGGTGCTGTGCTGATAGTGATGGGTATAGTTGAAGTACTTGCGATTAGTCGCACGGGCATGACCCCTGGAAAATGGATTTTGCGGATTCGAGTTGTGCACAGCGAAGGACGTTTCTTGACTTTGACGGAATCGCTTAAGCGCTATTTATACGTGCTAGTGCGCGGGATGGGCTTTATGCTGTTTCCACTTTTCGCTATTTTCTTCGTGTTGTCCTTTGTCGAGGTTAGCCAAACGGGTGCTGCATTGTGGGATAAACGATTAAGCTCCGAAGTTCAGCACGGTATCATGCAGGGTAAGCATGTCGCGGTGGCATCTGCCATTGGGGCATTCGTAGCTCTTGCGCTGCTTGCGCTAGTCGGCGGCTAAAGCTTGGCGCTGTTGCTGCCAACGTAAGCGCCTGTTTAATTCGTTCTGGTCAAGACCGCTTATTTGCGGAATAACAATCTCGTTCCCACGCAATTCGTCGCGCAATAACAATAACGAGCATTGCGCTTCGGGGCTAAAGCTCTGATCAATCAGCAAAGCATCGATGCGAGCGACACTGTAATCGGCACAACGTAATAGGGCATCGGCGGCAGCCGTACGTTGCTCGTAATTTCCATTTTCTATGAAAGGCCATAAGAAATCGGCTTGGCTTTCAGCCATGAGTGAACCACGATATTCGATTGCCCGCACACTGCTATAAAAATCATTTCCAAGAATCTCTAAGGATTCCTCCAGAGCGAAATCATAAGCGAGTTGTGTGGATGCCTGCATCCAGGTCAGCGTTTGCAGGCAATGATCGCGTACGTAACGATTGTTGTCGCTAGCAGCCGCAGCTAGTACGGTCATAGACTGCTGTTCTAGGCGGATAAACACAAAGCGAGCATCGTCAACCGGGCGCAAGGGTTGTGAGCGGAATTGTGCCACCAAGTGCCATAACTCATCTTGATACTGCTGGTTGAAATCAGTTTTGACGCCCTGGAAAGTGTGCACGCTATCCCAGTTGTCTGAAAGCAGTTGTAGGTGCTGCCAGTTGTCTTCAAAGTCGTCATGGCCAGAATTTATTTCGGAAATAAACTCGGCCGCTAGAGATCTGGCTAGATCTAAATCTTCGATTTCGTTTTCGCTAGAGTTCAGTAATATAGATTGAACAGCACCAAGCCCCGCTAGGCTGCCTACATTCGCTAAAGCGCGCGCAATGATAATATTAGACGGCCAATCTTTTTCGTACTTTAGGCGCAGAGTGAGTCGTGGAATAAACCTATTACTACTTTGCCAGTCACGATTAGCGAGTAATGTATATGCGCGGCGGCGCAATGCTGTATTCTGTTTGTCGGTTTCAACTATTAGCAATAAGGCGTGTTGTATTTCATTATTGCCAAGCCGATTAACACGCCGTTGCGCTCGTTGTCCGATGGCGCCACCGAGCTCGACCATGTCGAGCAGTTCAATCATTTCATTAGCACGCTCAATCCCGAATTCGGGCCATGCGCTGGCATCAGCAAGGTGCTGCTCAATCACTTCGTCAAAAGAATGCTTCTCAAGAGTGGTGGTCTGCGTCGCACTGTTTTGTTGAGAGCAACTGTGTGCCAATACCGCAATGAGTAGAGCTAGGCATTTACTCATCAATTACCAAAGTCGCTGAATGAACAACAACCCCATCTTCGTCGCTCATGAAAGGGTTGGTTTTATAAATTAGACGTACTGCGACAGATTGCACGTCGTTACGCAAATCAAAACTCATACTCTGCCCTGAGGGTAGTTGTGTGTTAGTTAAATCAGTCTCGTCGCGGTAGGGGTCGCGAAAGCGGTACAAGCGTTGCCATTCGCCCAGCTTGCCGTCGACTTGATATTGCACGAATAGATCAGCAGCGCGCGAACGTTCGTCGGTGGGGAAGTTATGCCCACTGCCGTCATTGGTTAAGGTAGTTCGCACTACGCCATCTTCAATTTTTAAATCTAAGCTGACCGCGCTTTGCAAAGCTGCTAAATCGTGACTGGCGGGAAAAGCATGGTTGCTTCCGCTTCGACCGCCTTGACGGAATTCTTGGGGCATATGGCAACCTAAACAATTGTTGCCTTTTAGGTTGTCCGGTGCGCCGCGCCATTGATCTACGGTTTTATGCTGGTTGTGACATGAAGAGCACAATTGAACGCTACCCATGCGCGCAACAAAGCGTGGATGACATGGCGCATCACCGTTGGCTTGACGGTTGTTGGTAGCAACACCACCATCGGTCACAGCGTGGCACGCTAAGCAGTCCACTCCCAGGCCGCGCTCAGATTGGCGGGCCAACACTCGTTCTCCGGCTTCGAACTTAAGCACGGGTTGCGGCGCATGGCAAGCGATGCATTCTTGATTGGCAAAGTCGTTTGACAGCTTGCGTACTTCAGGGTTCTCGTAGGCGAAGGCATGATGAGAACTCTTCCATTCGGCGGCAACATCGGCATGGCAGTCAAGGCATTGGGTCGACGAATACCATTCTGTAGCCGGCAAGCTTTCTTGTGGCGCTAGCATCAGCGCTAAAGCGGCAATGCCGAGGACAGCAAAAAGCGCACTAATAAATCTCATCGTGCTAGTAATTGGCCGCCGACCAAATCAAAAATAGGGAAGCCGAGTTGCGCGGCGTCGTCTTGGTTGTGAGTTACCATGATTACCGCTGCTGAGCTTAATTCTAGAACTTCTTGTAACAGCTCGATTCCTTGTTGACGATTATCTGCATCTAAGGAAGAAAAAGCCTCGTCCAGTAAGATTAGCTTTGGCTGGCAAATAAGTACACGTGCAAAGGCCAGGCGCCGTGCTTCGCCACCCGAGATGGTTGCTGGTTTGCGATCAGCAATATGGGAAATCTGTAACTGCTCTAGCAGTCGTTCAGCTTTGGCTGGGGCGTCGTCAATCTTCGATGCTTTGGCAGCCATTATTAATTGCTGCATGCTAGTGTGACTGGGCCATAGCCCTAGATCTTGAAATACCATTAGGCAGTGGCGCGGATGCTTGAGCGTGACTTGACCACTGTTATATTCTTCGAGGCCAGAGATTACTCTTAGCAAAGTAGACTTCCCGCACCCTGATTCTCCAAGAATCGCAATACGTTGCCCGGCTTCTAATTGCATATCCAGCCCACGCAACACGGGCTGCTCGCCGAAAGACTTGCGCAGTTGTTGGATGTTTAAGATGGGATGAGTCATGAGTCGCTAAGACGATTTTTTAGACAGCCAAGAGTGTAGCATTACCGGTAAGAACAATATAAAGCAAATGCTTAAACCAAAAGCAGCTACGAAATTATCGCGCGAGAAGTGGAGCGCGTTGTAATACCGCACTGCGGTTGATTGGTTTGCGGCAGGAAGGAGAATCGCAAAGTCGAGTTCGCGCATCGCGAACACAAAAACAAGTGCGCCACCAAGCACGCACGCACGCCAGTTATTTCGCACAAACAACGCGTAAACGCGCTGGCCGATGGATAAGCCGTGTAGCTTGGCACTATTGTCGACAGCTGCTGCTTGTGAGCCTAAAGCATTAATACAAATCAATACAGCGATAGGCATGAAGCGTCCTGCAATAAGCATTGCAGGTAGCCATATCGAATTGTAAAATCCATCTAAGTAGGGCTGATTGAACACCACGATGCTGCCGAAACCGAGCGAGAGCGACGGAATCAACATTGGCATCACCAGCATGACAAACAACAGATTTCGCTTAAGGCCACTGCTGTAATGAAAAACGAATGCCCATAGCGGGGCCATAACCATGCAGATGAGTGCGCCGATTGAAGCGAATTGAAAAGTGCGAATCATATCGGCGCGGCCGAGGCTAAAGGCGTCGCTAAAGGCTTTGCTGGAAGTTTGCAGCCAGCTGCTGGTGGCGAGTGGACCGCGCATTCCGGTTTCGAAATACATGCGCCCGATGACAGCGAAAACAAGGACTGTTGTTAGCCCCAAGCAAAACACGCTGAGACTTATGGAATGCTTTACCGCATGTGGCTCGGCGCATTGCTGGCTAGTGTGCTGTTGTTGATTTTTGAGCCATGGTAAAAGACCTAGCAGCATTGCTAGACTAATAACGATTAACGGTAAACTCGAAACAGCGCCAGCTGTAAAGTCTGAATTTCTTGAGTTGCTGAAAACTTCTGAAGAGTAAACATGAAATAAATCACCTACAGTGGCAAAATAATCAGGCACCGCGAAATCGCCAATACTAAAAATGAAGCAAAGGGCTGCGCCGACAAAAGCTGCGCCACGTGTATGGCTGATTAGCAAACGTAGGCCAAGGCCACTGCTCACCATGCGTGCCGCGTCGTAGCTGGCAGAGCTTTGTTTCTTTAAACTGCGAATCACTAACAGCGCTGGCAGTGGGGCATAGCAGCAAGCAAAACTAAACACCGAAGCCCAAACGCCATTCATGCCCGTTAACCCATGCCAAGCTTGCGCGACCATTAACGGCGGCAACATGAGAGACAGTGGCAAGAACAACAAATAAGTGGACCGCAATGGGAAGCGATAGCGTCCGAGGAATAAACCGAGTGGCCATCCAAGAATCAATGAGCCGATTGCGGCTGCGGAGGACATCCAGATGCTGCGCCAGAGTAGAAGGAGCAAACGGCTGTCGAGTGTGCCTAACCATTGTGGGAAATCGAAAAAGGCCACTACGCTCGGCATCAGCGGTAGCCATGCACAAAGCAGGCTGACGATT
>CAWWAN010000021.1:0-16281 GCA_963934925.1 uncultured bacterium
TCGCAGCCTTAACTACCTTTGCTTTGAAGGACCTTCCGCCAGCGACTCATCTATAGACAGAATTACTCTAAGTATTCGTCTATTGCGCTAAGCTTTCCTGTAGTTGATGGACCGCAAAGCGAACTGCTGGCGTGTAATACGGATACGGGCAGTCATCTATTGATATAACACAACTTCCGTCTTTGCGCGTGCGTAAACGGGTGTAGAAGAACTGAGTAAAGGAATCGTCAGATGCAACCATTCGCAGGACAAAACCTTGCTCAATGCTCATGACCTCTTTCACTTGCGCTGAGAGGTCCCCCTCCGAGAGGCGTTGGTTGACTAATGACGACAACTGATCGGTTGTAGGCAAGCTTGGTAGATTAAGAAAGTCCATTTCACTATTGAGGAAAAACCGTGGTGCAGGTTTAGGGGTATTTAAAGTTGCGACTACGCGAAAAGTTTCACGCTTATCAGCTTGCCATTTTTTCTCGTAGCGCGTCAAAAATGGGCGATGGGGATTAGTTTCTAATGGTGATACCGTAAAGGCAGGGTTGTCGCTGAAGTGTTTGTAACAGTCTTCGGCGTACCACTGTTGATCACTCACCAGTTCGAATGTTGCTCCAGGTTTTAGTACATCTGCGACAGATTCGGTTAGCATTGGGCTAGCAATGCGATGCTTGGCGTGACGGTCTTTGGGCCACGGCATCGGAAACTGCATCAAAATGTAATCAAGTGATTGCGGCGCAAATAATTCACGCAGTAAATAGCGCGCATCTCCAAGAATCAAACGAACGTTATCAATAGATTGAGTGTGCATAATTTTGCTGCCGCGCCCAATAGATTCCGGTGGCAATTCGATGCCGATGTAGTTGCAATCAGGATTTTTCTTCGCCATGTATGCCAGATACTCACCGCCGCCAAAACCTATTTCTACGGCTAATGGTCCGCCGCGATCAAACACAGACTGCGACGTCAAAGGCAACGGCATATGCTGTGGCAGGACCTGGTAGCGCTCGATTGCTGCTGCGTAAGGTTTCATTTTACGACCACTGACACTCTTCTAAAGCCTTCATGACCTGATGAGCAACGGTAACGGCATGCATGCCTTCGACAGCAGTAACCACATTAGAGTCTTTACCCTCAACTGCGGCGACAAACTCAGTCAACTCGGCGCGTAGAGGCTCGTCGTCGTTAAGGTGCAACTCTTCAATGTCTAGAAGTTTACCGAATTCGGCTTGCGGGTTATCCGATTGAGATATTTCCTTCAGCATTTCTTGCGAGAATTTTTCGGACTTCTTTACCAGCAAGGCATATTTCTCTTGAGAGTCTACCGATAAATAAGAGTCTGGGCCAAACACCCTGAAACGTCGCATTGGCTTCAAGCTTAAGCGTGAAGCCGTTAGGTTAGCCACTGCGCCGTTTGCATAACGAATGCGCGCTGAGGCAATATCTTCGCTTGGGCTAAAGGTAGCGCCACCAACAGCGTCGACAGCAACGACTTCAGATCGTGTCCAGGCGTTTGCTAGGTCGATATCGTGAATCATTAAATCAAGAACAACTCCGACATCCGTTGAGCGAAATGAATATGGTGCCAAACGGTGCGCTTCAATGAAACGCGCTTCGATACCCAACTCAATGGCACGTTTAACCGCGGGGTTAAAGCGCTCGACGTGCCCCACGGCAACAAAAGCTTGATTCGCCTCAGCACAGTCAATAATGCGTTGACAAGTTTCAGGATCTGGCGCCATTGGTTTTTCAATCAAGCACGCCACCTTAGCTTCTAGCAGCGGAATCGCACATTTTTCGTGCAACACCGTTGGCACGGCAATCACCGCCATATCGAGCTGCTGAGGCATTCCAGTTAAGTCTGGGAGCCATTGGGTGTTACATGACTCGGCAATTGCTTGCCCTTGTTGCGGATCAGGGTCAACGACAGCTACGAGTTCGACATTGTCCATTTCAGACAAAATGCGCGCGTGGTGGCGACCGAGATGACCCACACCGATTACTGCTACTTTAAGCAACTTATAAGCCTTCTTCTAGATTTCGACGAAGTGACTCGCGGTAGCGACCCTGAAAGCCCCTATCCATCTCACGCAAGAAAGCAATGAGGCGACGTGTGTCTGGCAACAAATTAGTTTCTGATTCCATTGTTTGAATAGCGACAGTCGTTGGAGTTTCATCGGCAATCAAGCGGCGAAAAGCATCGCGCAATTCAGCAATGGCCTCTTTAGAGTATTCGCGACGTTTTAACCCGACCACATTGACTCCGCGTGCGCGAGCTGGCGCACCTTCAGCAATCATAAATGGTGGAATATCTTGAATGACGCGCGCCATGCCACCGACCATCGCTAAAGTGCCAATAGTCACAAAGTGATTAACTGCGGCACCACCGGAAACTATCGCATTGCTTTCGACCCGGACGTGCCCTGCTAGCAAAACGTTGTTGCCTAAGATGACGTTATCTTCAATCACGCAGTCGTGAGCGACATGCGCACATGCCATGATTAAGTTCTTGTTGCCCATAGATGTAATCCATGAACCCGCTGCCGTACCAATATTAATCGTAACGAATTCGCGAACAATGTTTTCGTCTCCGATAATAAGCGCCGATTCTTCTCCGGCATACTTGAGATCTTGAGGTAATCCGCCAACCGCACACTGGCCCACGAAATGGTTGTTTTCGCCTATGGTTGTACGTCCTTGGATCGTAACGTGGGGACCCAAAATAGTGCCGGCACCAATGCGTACATTACTTCCGACATAACAGAACGGGCCAACAGTAACATTGCTATCAAGCTCAGCCCCTGGCGACACGAATGAAGTCTCGTGGATGTTGCTCATGTACTTGACACCATCGCGAATGAAAGAACCGCTTCGGAGACGATACGTTTACCCACTTTAGCTTGCGCCTTAATGGATGCGCGCGAACGATTCATACGCAAAGTTTCTACTTCTAGATAAAGTTGATCACCAGGCACAACTCCGCCGCGGAAACGAACTTTATCGATTGCTGCCAACACCACTAGCTTGCCAGTGTTGTCCATTTTACGTTGCAACAGAAAGCCTGAGAGTTGAGCCAAAGCTTCTAGTTGCAATACGCCGGGCATCAGTGGTTGGTCAGGAAAGTGACCGCCAAAGAAAGGCTCGTTAATAGTCACATTTTTAATGCCAACTGCACGACGCCATCCTTCAACACGTAACACGCGGTCGATAAGCAAAAATGGGTAACGATGAGGCAACAAGCGCATAACGTCTTGGATGTCATAGCCATCTTCATTAATTTCATCCGACACAGCAAACATTTCGTCTTCAGCGAGGATGTGCTGTGCAAGCGACTGGTTAAGCACATGACCCGATTTACGTGCGATGATGTCGCCATGAATCTCAACTCCGGCAAGCGCTAAGTCGCCGATTAAGTCAGCAATCTTATGGCGAGTGGGTTCGCATGGCATGCGCATGTCGACGCTAGTATCGCCGCCAAGCACCACGGTGTTCTCGGCGGTTGCGCCTTTGCCAAAACCAGCATCAAGTAACGATTCAATTTCTTCGGCAAGTACAAAAGTACGTGCTGGTGCAATTTCAGAGAAATAATCGTCAGTAGCTAAGTCAAAGCTAACAGGAGAAGCATCGATTCCGTCCGGATACTCCGGGATGTAGCTAATTTTCAAGCTGTCACCTGATGGTGGCAGCAAAACAATTTCGCAATTCTCATCACGGATCACATGGGCATTAACCACCTCGAATACACGACGCTGCTGCTTCTGCTCAACAACAACGCCTGACTTAAGCAACTCGGCGTAAGGTAATGGCGAGCCATCCATGCCTGGCAACTCAGGGCCAGAAACGGTGACCACTAGATTGTCTACGCCAAGACCATGACAAGCCGACAACAAATGTTCGACCATGCCAACTTGCGCAGGGCCTTCGCGCAGCACAGTACGGCGCTGTGATGATGACAAGTGCCCTGCAAGTGCTGGCACATCGGGGCTATCATCGAGGTCGCTGCGGCGGAAGATGATTCCTGTCCCCGCAACCGCAGGTTCAAGAAGCAAAGTCACACCTTCGCCAGAATGAAGAGCTACCCCTTCAACGCCGACGGATTTTTTGATTGTGCGTTGCTTGCGTACCATATTTATTGCTGCAGTGGTGGCTCTGTAACGTCCTGCGTTTGAGTAGCAGAGGCGTTGAGCATTTCGATTACTTGATCCGTGACATCGTAGGCCGGATTAGACCAATTCAGTGTGCGCTTTGAGAGCACGTCAACTTTAGTAGCCACATCGGGAAACTGGATGTTTAGCCTCATTTCTTTAGCAAACAAAGCAGAGTAACCATTACGTTCTCCGACGGCAGCACATGCTTGATTTATTTGCACTAAGACGCGCGCGAACAACTCGTTCTCGTTATCAGATGCCTGACGTTGTGCCATTTGACCATCGAACTTAAGATTTTCTTCGGCATACTTAATTTGGCTACGCAAAAGAGCATAGCTTTCAGACGAAGGGTCTTTTATTTCGAGCTCAGAATATTTTTTCTGTAAAACTCCAGCTCGCTGCTCTAGTTGCTCTCTAATTGGAGCAAAGCTTGCTGCCAAGTTTGCGATTGCAGATTGATGTGCAACGGACTCCGTCATGCAACGAGAAAAATCAACATAGCGCACCATGTCCTGTGGTTCTGCAGCATTACGATTAGCGACTAGACTGCCCGTTAAAGCAGTCAATAAAACAATGATGAATGTGTTTTTCATGTTAGAACGAAGACCCCATTTGAAGTTGGAAGGTTGCGGTTTGGTCATCATCTTCGAGACGCAAAGGCTTTGCGAATATCAAAGAGATAGGTAGTTGCGCCATGAACGGCATGCGAACCTGCACAGCGATTCCCGTGGAGACACGGGTTGAAGTCATTGCGCCGAAGTCGCTACCCAAAGCACCAAAATCGATAAATGCAGAGCCACGCACATTTTCAAGCATGCTTACCGCTTGACGACTACGCGTCGCGAACAACGGAAACCCCAACTCTATTGAGGCATTCCATGCAGCAGATCCAGGCTCTGCAAAACCATTAGCATCGAGGTTAGTACCACGGAAAGCGAAACCACGCAACGTGCGGTAACCACCCTGGAAGAAACTTTCAGAATACGGCAGCGTTGTCATGTCACCCTGCAGCCACGCCTTCATCGCAGCACCCTTCAATGACAATATCCAGCGATGTGACTCCGCGTCTTCCCATAAGTCGAAGTGCTTAGCCATCTTTAGACTAGACTTTGTGAAGTCCCAGTCGCCGCCAAGAAAGCCGCCGGTTTGCGCGACATTCATGGACACCATTGAGCCATCTACAGGCGAGAATGGATCAAGCACAGTGTTACGACGCGCGCCAAACATTAGGGTTGTGTACGAATTAGAGCCCGCGAAATCAGTGGCCGCAGCTGGCGCACCAACCGCAAAGTCGCCAAGATTTACACGACCGAATGTCGGTCCCCCGAAAATAGAAACATTGCGACCGAAGCGACGACTAAGCGTAAACCCTGAGAAGATTCGTTGCTCTTCATGGGATCTTTGATAGCGCAAATTTTTACTTGTACTAATATTCAATCCCAAGCGGTCGATGTGCTCACGCAACAGATCAGGCTCAGTGAAAGAGACAGCATAAGAAGAATAACGGCGACCTGGTTGTGCTGAGACTCGAAGAGCCTGGCCAGCACCATGAAACGCCATGCCGTCTTGCAAATCAGTAAAGACTGTAGTGAACGAGTCGGACCCATCAAACATGTCTACATTTGATTTAGTCAGGCTAACCATCAGAGCCGGACCTGTTTCAGAATTCCATGCGCCGCCAAAGCGGAAGTTGTTCATCATTCCCTTGTCTTGGACATCAAAGACTAAATCCATTAAATCATGGCGGCCATCAACTTGCTGCCAATGCCAATCTACTGCCGGATTATTATTCGCGTCTTTAAAGTAACCAAGGCCATTCAATCGTCGCCATGAACGATTAACAAGGTCTTCTCGAGCTTCGTCACCCGGCTCGAGTTCAACTTCACGACGCACGATGCGATCTTGTGTGCCAAGGTAGCCACGCAGCACGACATCACGCAAACGGAAAGACTTGCCTTCTTGAATAGTAAACACCACGTCAACCACTGGCTCTTCAAGGTCGAAGAACACATCCGGTTCCTCGGCACCATTTTCCCCGCCAATCCAAAAGTAATTGTCGGCCTTGTCGCCATTAGCCATGACCTTTCGCCTTGAGGGATGGCCGTACTCGGCATACTTAGCCTGAATGTCAAAAGCGCTTTGCCCGAGTCGAGCCGGACTATAGAACTGACCTGCGACAATACCCGACAGCTCTTTAAGCTCGTCGTCTTCGACCATCAAGCCCCCACCGTGGCTATTCTTGAATTGAACTGAGCGAATGGTGTACCGAGGGCCTTCGTTTATCTCATAGATCAGTGCCACCTTGTTCGAACCGCCTTGCTCTTCGAGGCGACAATCGACTTCGACATCGAGAAAACCATACTGCCGGTAAAGCATGATCAGAGAGTTAATATCTTCAACGACAATATCGGCCGAGAAGTCGTCATCGGAGAAGACTCCTTCGGTCTGCTGAAGACTCTCGTGCAAGTCTAGGCCCCAGTGAAAAATAACCCACACACCACCTTCATTAAAGAAAGTGTTGCCCTCGAAGCGCACATCAGAAACTGTAAGTTGCTGGCCCTCATAAATAACGAAGGCAAGATAGTCACCGCGATCGACTGTGGATACTTCCGTACCCCGAAACCCTTTCTCGAAATAAAAGTCTAATATACGCTGCTCATACTTGGTCAACTCTAACTCGTCTATTGTTTGACCCGTCAGTCCGACGGCAACTTCTATTTCAGGTGGAGTCAACTCATCATAGCCCTCGAACACGACTTGCTTCCATGAACGAAGCTGATCGACCAACAGCTCAATCACAATCAAATCTGGAGCACTACCCTGTAGCTTCCGGATTTGCAACACGCGCATGCGCATCTGGCTCCAGAGCCATTCAACGCTATCTTCCAGCAGAGCTGCTGAAAACTCTTCCCCGATGGCTAGTGACATACCTTGCAAGACCTGCTCGACCTCGTCATTAGCGCCGACAATAATGATATCTTCAACTATGGTCGCCTGCTGTTCTTGCCCCGCTTGAGCAGCAAAAGAAAATGAGCTTGCTACACAGAGCAAGCATGCACTAACAAATAGGTTTTTAAACATCATCAAAGGCTGTAACTGAAGCGGTAGGAGCTACCGCTTGGGCGTGAACGTCGTCGTTTTCGAAACGCATAAAACGCTTGTTAAAACGCAAAGAGATTTCGCCAGTAGAACCATGGCGGTTTTTGGCGATACTCAACATCGCCTTATCACGATTCTCTTCGGTCTCGTTGTAGTAATCTTCGCGCATCAGCATCATTACCATGTCGGCGTCTTGCTCGATGGAGCCTGATTCACGCAAGTCGGACAACATAGGCTTATGGTCTGAGCGATCTTCCGCTTTACGATTGAGCTGAGCTAAGGCAAGCACTGGCACCTCGAGGTCACGAGCGATAGATTTTAAAGTACGTGAAATTAACGAAACCTCGTTTTGTCGCGATTCAGCCTTTGCCTGCAATAACTGCAAGTAATCGATGATTAACAAATCAAGCTTGCCTTCACGCTTCAAGCGGCGCGCCTTAGCACGAATCTGCGACAAACTTGGCTGCGAAGAATCGTCGACATGAATCACGGTATCGCGCAGCTGCGAGCCAGCTGTTGTTAGCCGACTTCTATCGTTAGCCTGCAAACGATGGCGGCGCAAGCTATCGTGGGAAACACGCGCCAGAGAAGACAACAAACGCACCACAAGCTGATCTCGTGGCATCTCTAAGGAGAACATCAATACAGCCTTCTTGTCTTGCACTGCAACTCGCTCGAGCAAGTTAAGCGCGAAGGCCGTTTTACCCATACCCGGACGCGCTGCCAACACCACTAGGTCGCCAGGACGGAAAGCCGATTTCTCATCAAGGTCGTAATAGCCCGTTTTGAGACTTTCTTCTTTCGCTTCGCCACTGAGCAATCCGTCGAGATTCGAGTCGATTAGTTCTGCTACAGAAATCATTTCTTTGCCGACTAGACGCTCTCCAACACCGAACACAGCCTTCTCTGCCTGACCGACGAGTTCTTCGACATCGCCATCAGCGTCACCATCGAACACGCTACTTTGAATACCCTCGGACGCTTTCAGTAACGCGCGACGGATCGACAAATCCCGAACAATTTTGAGATGGTTTTCGAGAAAGGCATTCGACGGGACAGCCATCATGCACTCGCCCATATAATCGGTGCCGCCCAGCTCTTCTTCTTTGTTCCGGCGCTGTACTTCGTGGCCTACAGTCAATGGGTCACAACGACCCTGCTGTTGCGCTTCAAGCTCAATCATAATCTTAAAAAGATCACGGTGGCGCGGGGAATAAAAATCTTCTGCTAGCACCACTGCCGTGACATCAGCCATACAGTTTGGGTCGCGTAAAACGCTACCCAAAATGCACTTTTCGACCTGTAAATCGAAAGGAGGTGAAGGCAAGCTGGAGGCACTCATTTTGAATTGCAATAATACAATAGCGGACGGATTCCCCATACGAGAAAACCGTCCGCGATTTGCTTTTTTTTAAGCTTTTGAAGACTCGCCGTCTTCGTCGAGCTCTGGAGTTTCTTCAACTTCAGGCTCAGCGACTTCTTGCCCTACAACCCACACCTTAACGGCAGCATTCAAGTCAGAATGCACGTGGATAGGTACCTCAAATTCGCCAACAACACGGATTGGCTCGCCTAAACGCACATTGCTCTCGGAGATGTCGACACCTTGCTCGCCTAAGGCCTCAGAAATGCGCTTTGCGGTAACAGCACCATATAGGTGACCTGCAGAAGACACTTTCTCGGTAAAGCTAAGCTCGAGTGAAGCCAGTTTATCAGCCAAAGACTGCATATCTGACAATTGCTCGACGCGAACTTTTTCGGCAGTAACACGGTGCTTTTCAAGACGACGGATAGCGTCATCGCTATACGGCAATGCCAGGCCACGTGGGACCAGGTAGTTACGCGCGTAACCAGCCGCTACTTCGACAACATCGCCAGTATGGCCCAATGTTGCGTCGTCGACACTAAGGATTAGTTTCGTCTTCATTATTGAACTCCGTAGGATAGAAGTGCTAGTTGACGCGCCATTTTCACAGCTGTCTTTAGGCGACGCTGCTCGCGGCCTGACAAACCAGTACGCTTAGCAGGCATAATCTTGCCTAATGGAGTTATGAATGTTTGAAGCTCTTCAACATTTTTGAAGTCGAACATACGGTCTTTTTTGGATGACATAATTAATTCTCCTTGTTCTCTTCGCCAGCGGCAACAGCCTCTGACTCGTCAGATGAATCAGCGGCTTTTTCGCCAGCCTGCTCATCGGTATTTTCTTCGGTCTTTGATTCGGCAGCTTCTTCAGCCACATCTTCTTCGATTATCTCAAACTCTTCGATCTCGTCTGGGACCTCAACAGCTGAATCGTCGATAGCCTCGATACCAAATGCCATTTCTTCGGCAGGGATTTCGTCGGCACGCAAAAACATGATGCGGAAAGCTGGGCCAACCAAGTACATTTCGCGCTTAGCTTCGTTAACAGCTTCGCCAGAAGCCTCGACCCAACCTAAAAGGTAAGTCGCGCGTTGGCGAGAACCAATTGGGTAAGCCAAAGCACGTTCGCCCCATAGGCGCAATACTTTTACATCGACGTTGTGCTTCTCAAGACAGGCTTGCACCCAATCTTTAGCTTGATTAAAGCCTTTGCGAACTTCCTCGTTGTCGAGCAAGAACACGGCTTGGTATGTGTGAATTTTGTTAGTCATTTTTGTGCCTTTCTGGTCCTACCAGTTTGCTGTGCATTATCGCACTAAGAACCCGCCTGCGGCTTGCGGCGGTTGAATTGAGCCTGTAAATCTATAATAGATTTACCAGCAGCCCAGTCTTCGGCTGCGCAAGAAGCGTCGATGAGCAAGTCATCTACGATTTTTTTGTCAGCCGAAGAAAATTTTGAAAGAACATGTTTAACGCTGTTGTCGCCAGGCCCCCCGATGCCCAATCGCATACGTGGGTATTCACTGCAGCCGAGAGCGTCTTCGATAGAAGCCAAGCCGTTATGGCCGCCGGTTGCCCCTGCCCCTCGAATGCGAATGCCGCCGAGTGGCAAGTGAAAGTCGTCACACAACACCATAATCTGATGAGCAGATTCGATGCCATAGTGCTGCCACAATTTGCGTAAAGCGACCCCCGAAAGATTCATGAAAGTAGTTGGCTTAACCAACACTATTTTAGAATCGGGGACTTCAACAATTGCGGACGACAACTGAGGTTGCAACTCGAATTGAAGTTGCAGACGTGTAGCGTAAAGATCAAGTGCTTCGAAGCCGACGTTGTGCGGAGTCGAAACGTATTCGGCGCCAGGATTGCCGAGGCCCAACAAAATGCGATGCCCAGAATCTTGCGATTCTTCAATAGGCCCATCATCGTCTTGAGGGTCGGAAATCATAACCTAGCGGCGAAAAAACGCCAATGGCTAATCTTCCTCGATTTCGTAGCCCTTATCGCCAAACTTTGTGGCTCGAGCAATAGCTAGATCGCCACTAGAGTCACGAATGAAGTCAAGCTGATAAATATTGTCGCCTAAAAAATCGAAATTCGCTACCTGGATAGCCGCTTTTTCAGTTTTGCCACCGATCGTCAACTCGAAGCTACGCGCGTTTTTACGAGTAGTAAAGTCGAAATCATCGGCTGAAACGCTGAAATGTACTGTTTCTTTACCCTCACCTACTAAAGTAGCTGGGTAGCGTCTTGCAGCGCGCAGGAGCTTGGCATATTTCGTACCGAATTCGGTACGCTCTTCTGTATCTAATTTAAAGATTTCCATGGTTCTTAGTGGTTAACTATTATGAGCAAAATTACTCGGAAAACAACGCGCTAACCGATTCTTCTCGGTGAATTCTCGTTATAGCGCGGGCTAGTAGCGGCGCCACCGAAACAATCTTTAGATTGGAAGGTAGCTCGCCAAGGAGGGGTATTGTATTCGATACCAGCACCGTTTCGGCGCATGAATTCTGAAGTCTTTCAATCGCCGGCCCACAGAACACGCCATGGGTAGCCGCGATAATGATGCGCTGTGCCCCTTTTTCTTGCAAAATACGCGCTGCTTCGGTGATTGTGCCGGCCGTAGAAATCATATCGTCGGTAATCAGCACATTGCAGCCATCAACGTCGCCAATGACGTTTTCCATGACTACCTTTTCGCCGGAAACCCTGCGCTTATCAACAATTGCGAGCGGCGCGTTCAAGGACTTACCCCAAGCACGAGCCAGCTTCACGCCACCAACATCGGGTGAGCAGACCACCAAATTATCAAGTTTCATATCGCGAATGACTGTTTCGAATTCTGAACGCGCCCACAGATGGTCTACTGGGATATCGAAGAATCCTTGGATTTGCTGGGCATGCAAATCAATGGTTAAAACACGATCTACTCCGCCTGAACTAAGCATATTTGCTACTACCTTAGCCGAAATCGGTACGCGCCCCTCATCTTTGCGGTCCTTGCGGGCATAGCCGAAGTAAGGCATCACCGCAGTAATTCTCCCTGCGGAAGCACGCCGCAAGGTGTCGACCATCAACATCAACTCCATGATGTTTTCGTTTACGGGCGGACTTGTTGGCTGCACAATGAACACATCAGAACCACGTATATCTTCGTGCAGCTTGATATCAATCTCGCCATCAGGGAAACGCCCTACGGATGCAGAGCTAAGTGGCACATCAAGTGCCGCAGCAATTTCTAAAGCCAGCTCGTTGTGAGCTGTGCCGGCTATAACTTTCAACTTGGAATCGCGGAAGCTCATTATTTAATCGTGATTACTTGAGTAACTTTTTTGCAGGAATGCCGACGACAGTTTCGCCAGCAGGGACGTCATGATTTGCGGTAACTACCGCGCCAGCGCCAACCGTTGCGTTGTCACCGACATTGACTGGTGCGACTAAAATCGAGCCAGAACCTATGAAAGCATTTTCTCCGATAACCGTTCGATGCTTACTCTTGCCATCGTAATTGGCCGTGATTGTTCCGCAGCCGACATTAGACTTAGCGCCAACTTCGACATCACCTAAATAGGTAAGGTGCTTGGATTTAGCACCTTCGCCGAGATGAGCATTTTTAGTTTCAACAAAATTGCCAATCTGTGCGCGATCGTCAAGTTCTGTGCCTACTCGCAAGTGAGCAAAGGGGCCCACCACACAATCAGCGCCTATCTTTACGCCGCTACGCAATACGCAAAAGGGCATAATGCGCGTGCCAGGGGCTATTTCAACGTCAACCTCAATAAATGTCGAGACGGGATCGTCAATGATGACTCCGCTGTCAAGATGCTCTTCTAAAATACGCTCACGTAATACACGATTCACGTAAACCATCTCATGTAAATCATTCACGCCCGTAACTTGTTCGCTTTCTTCTACGGGCAAAGTGACCGTTGCTCCGTTACTCTCTTGCAGCACCTTAACGGCTGGTGTCGTCAAATAAACTTCACCCTGAGCATTGTTGTCGTCGCAGACCGCTAAAGCGGCACGCAACGCTTCTATATCAAGCACAAACACACCCGAATTGATTTCGCATATTTCGAGTTGCTCATCTGTAGCATCTGCCTGCTCGGCAATCGCCAACAACTCTCCGTTCTCAGCGCGCAAGATGCGCCCCAGCCCGAATGGGTCATCGACTTCAGCAGTAAGCATGACATTGCCTTGCTCAACCAAAAGTTGCAAGGTTGATGAGCGCAACAACGGAGTGTCGCCGCACAAAATAAGTACCCTGCCTGTTGCTGGCATACTTTCTAAAGCGCACAACACGGCATCGCCGGTGCCACGAGCCACCGTTTGCTCGACCACATTCCATTCATCGTGCTCGCTCTTTTCTAGCCACGCTTCAATTTTAGAACGATGAGTCGGGCCCAACACTAAAGTGCGAGATTTAGCGGGCAAATCTTCGCAGGTCCGAAAAATATGCTCTATCATCGGCACCCCACACAAATCAAGCAGGGCCTTAGGGCCACCGGTGCGGATACGGGTGGAGTTGCCACCAGCGAGAACGAGGACATGCAATGGGAGGTCAGCCATGATTTCGACTCTGAGTATATCTGCTCTTTTGCTTAACATTTAACCTCGTTACACTAAAGCTTGTCAATAATGGAAGTCCGCTCCCTGTTTACCGTTCCCGCTTTCCCACGTGTCGCGATGTCCCGTGCAGTCGGAGCTATTTGTAAGTGGCGCATACCTAAGTTCATGCGCCGGCCTCTATGGCGACGGGTTATTAGCAGGCTTGGTATTAGCGAGGACACCGTTGGCGACGATTTACAAAGCTTCGCGACTTTTCTCGAGTTGTTCACCCGCAGGCTACCCGCGGGTTCCCGTCCTATCGCAAAAAACGAGCATTGGGTGTCTCCAGCTGATGGACGCTTAGTCGAGCACGCTTTTGTCTCGCCTGAGCTGTCCCTTATCTTGAAAGGCGCGCCTTATTCCGTCAGCGAAATGCTGCCCGGCGGTTGCGAGGCCGATTACCTTGGTTATCAAGCGCTGCAAATTTATTTGGCCCCTTATAACTATCATCGTTATCACGCCCCATGTGACATGCAAATCATCTCTGCCATTACGGAGCCCGGTGATCTACAACCTGTTGATCCTGCGCTAATGCGCCGTTCGATGCGTGTCATGAAAACCAATAGGCGTATTTTGCTGCATTGCGTGGATGCCAAGCAGCGACCTTTCGCTTTGTTATATGTAGGAGCACTTAATGTTGGCGGCATGAAGTTTGGCTTTGACGACTCTCTCGGCGCAAGCCCATGGCAACACTCCGCGCGCACTTATGACCCGCCAGCCAAACTAAGTAAGGGTGATGACATGGGATGCTTCGAAATGGGTTCAACCGTCGTACTGTTTGCACCACCACAGCTGCAGTGCCGCACGCAACTCGATGAAATCACCATCGCACTTGAAGATTTGCTTTTTGTCGATGAACAATAATAAATATTTTTTGGCCGCCCAACTTGGCGCTGCGATCCATAACGATGACGACATTGCACTCACCTTAGCTGCCGAAAAGTTACGTCATTCACATTCAGAGCTAGCACTGCTCGACGCCCTACGCTTGTCCCACCTTTTCTGCGGGATTCCGAAATTAATCCGCAGTTTAAACTTGCTCGCACCATTCTATTGCGAGTTGCAAACGGCCGAAATTGGTAACGGCCATCAACTTTTTTCAGAGGTCTACGGAGACGATGCCGAGATTGTACTGGCGCACCTCAATAATACCGATCCGACGGCTCACCAGTGGGTGATAAATCATGCCTATGGCGACGTATTCGCCAATTCTAGCTATTCGCTGCTAGAACGTGAAATGACTAGCATTCTGGTTCTAAGCCTTGGCAATTGTCACCAGCAAGCGCTGTCTCATGTCAGGGCATGCAAGAGGCACGGCGCAACAGCTACCCAACTTCTCGCCGACGCTAATGCATTTTCGTTTAACGACAATGAGCAACGACAGCGTTTAGTCGCCAGCATCCGCGACACTTTTATCGACAATGAGTAATAGCCGCAGCTTTAAACATTTAGTTGCGACCCAATTTTTAACCGTATTTAACGACAACCTTTTCAAGCAGAGTGTGTTGCTGATTGCTGTTGGCCTGGCTGCGACATTCCCCGAGATGCAATCTTGGGCGCAAGCACTTTTTTCGGCCCCCTTCTTCATATTCGCTGTGTTCGCGGGTGACTTAGCCGACCGCTATTCGAAACGGAAACTGATTATTATTTGCAAGTACGTCGAGGCGGCAATCATGCTGTTAGCAACACTCAGCTTTTACCTACAAAGCACTACTGCTTTACTGATCACTGTTGCATTGATGGGCACGCAGTCCGCTTTTTTAGGTCCTGCGAAATACGGCGCCATCCGCGACTATCGTGGCGGCAAACATTTGACTCACGCTAACGGTATTTTTCAGACCTCGGTGCTCTTTGGGATTTTGCTTGGCACTGGCTGCGCCGGTCATCTTGCGGACCATTATCTGTGGCTGCTTGGCGTGCTGATGGCTGCCATGGCAATCGGTGGCGCTAAGATGGCTGCGGAAATGGGACTAGTCACTGCTCATTCGCAACCTAGCTCAAAGCCTTTACGCATTAACCCTATAGCTAAGCTTATTGATGGCTTACGCTTTGCTAAACAATACCGCGGGTTATGTAGTGCAATGATGGGACATGCCGTATTTTGGCTATGTGGCAGCTGGATTTTACTCGCCTGGAACGAATTCCTAATCCCAGATGCGGAAGGCATTAGTGTTGTTGAGATGAGTAAAGGCATGTGGTCCGTTGGGCTAGCAAGCCTCAGTGTTTTCATGGGGCTAGGCGCCTACATTTGCGGACGCTCCATCAAAGATGAAATCAATAAACGCGTGCCTTTATGGGGTGGTGTCGGCATTGCTACAGGCTTGTGTTGCTGCGGACTATTCGGACATTCGCCATTAAGCATCTGGCTTAGCCTTTCACTCGCTAGTTTTGCCTCTGGCTTTTACTTAATACCCTTGCGTAGCCTAGTGCAATTCATTGCCCCGCCCTATGCGCTCGGCTCTATGCTTGGATTGAGCCAAATGCTCGATTTTGGTTTCATCTTAATCACTGCGCTAATTCGTCCGTGGTTACTAGACATCAACGTCGACGCCAACGGCTTGTTGCTTATCGCCTCAGTTGTAATGTCATGCGCATGCATAATGCTAAAGCTTAACCTGCCGCCGAAGACAAGGCTTGTGGATACTAATGGTTAGTGGTAATGCATACATGCTAGCCGAACTTGAACTCTGTTAAGGGCTTACTCGGGAAGCTCCGGCCATTTCTCCAGCCACCACTCCGCCTTCTTAGGCTGTTCCTTGGCAACAAGCTCCATTACATCGCGCGCCTGCTCGAGACGCCCTTGCAAATAAAGCAATTGCGCCAATTCGAAATTGTTCTTACTCCCTACCAGTTTTAATACATCAGCGACATCGAGAGCGAGCAATTGAAGAAGGACATGAGCTTGCCCGAGATAATGAATTTGGTAATTCTCATTATCAGCAGTAGTAATAGAGCCAACAAGCTTGCTTTCGAGGCCATTAACCTTGAGACTGGTTTTTCTACCGATCCTTCCATCAAGATATTTATTAAACCTGTCATACACGCTTTTCAAAACTCTAGCTTGCTC
>CAWWAN010000022.1:0-16095 GCA_963934925.1 uncultured bacterium
GCGAATTAAGCGGTCGCGCCAACGATATAATCGAGCGTAACATTCTGCTGCCAACCATCCATGGTATGGCACGCGAAGGGCGTAACTTTCAGGGCATCTTGTTTGCAGGTATTATGATGACTGCCGGCGGTCCAAAAGTTCTTGAATACAACGTGCGCTTTGGAGACCCCGAGACCCAAGTCTTGATGATGCGCCTCGTCAGCGACATTGTGCCTTACTTAAAGTCATGTGCGGATTCGACTCTCGATGAACTTGAGGCCCCACAATGGACGATACAGCCTGCTTGTACCGTGATTTTGGCTGCTCCTGGATATCCAGGTGATTACGTCAAAGGCTTGCCGATTAGCGGTATAGAAGATATCGAGCAGTCTGACGCATTACAAGTATTTCACGCTGGTACCAAGATAGTTGATGGGCAATTGGTTACTAGTGGTGGCCGTGTCTTGGCTGTCACGGCTCTTGGCGATGACATCTCTGATGCACGTAAAAAAGCCTATGCTGCTGCTGATAAAATCCAGTTCGATGGTAAGCAGATGCGTACTGATATTGGTTTAGCATCTGAATTGGCAGGGGGGGTGAATTATTAATTACGAAGAAGTCGCTGTTGCGTTCGAAGCTTTCTTACGGACTAAAGGGCTGCGGGTTACTAATCCGCGCCGTGACATTTTACGTATTGCCTGGGGTAGTCCCGAGCATTTCACTGCCGATGAAATGTATGTTTGGGTTTTAGAAGACGATACCGATGCTTCGCGAGCAACAGTCTATCGCACATTGGCTTTGCTCGCCCAGGCAGATTTTTTAGCTACAATGAACGATGGCAAAGGCACGGTGCTCTATGAAAAGCAGCTCAGTAGTGACGACCATCACGATCATATGATTTGTGTGGGCTGCCGTAAGATTATTGAATTTATGTCGCACGATATCGAGCGTATACAAGATGAAGTTGCCGCGCGCCACTCCTTTAAATTGCAAAACCACACACTGCGCCTAGAAGGGCTGTGTGTGGATTGTAAGTAAATTATTTACTATAGCGCTGAAGCAACTTCTTCAGCAAGAATCTGCGCTAACTCCGCGCGTCCGCGCATGCCAAATTCAGCGGCCAGTACGCGTACTGTACAGAAGTCGTGATTTTGCGGCATAAGCATTACCATCACTGAGTAGTGAACTTGATCTTCTTTGAACTCGATGCGCATTGAGCCGTTCGTGACAACTAGGTCGCTAATACCTTCGCGGGAATTGATTGTAGCTTGGCAGACGGCGAAGGCATCTTGTGGTGTAGCATTGAGCAATATTTCGCCAGAGTCGTTGCGGAATTCATCGGCTGTCCATACTCCGGCAACAGCCCCAATGCCAACGATGACGAGCGGCCCAACACACGAAGCGAGTAGTAGGGCAGGAATAACTAAGAAGCGAGTAATTTTCATTCGAGGTAGAGCCAGTTTAGGCTACCTCGATTGTATCGCGAAGCAACTGCAATTCGTAGTCCCAAAGTTGTGGATGTTTGAAACTGTCAAAAAGATGGGTAGCTAGGCCACGATGCTGCGATTTTAATAGCAGAGCATGCTCGAAGGCACTGCGTTCAACCCATTGCTGCTCACACAACGGCCCTTTTCCGCGCAATTTGAAGAAGGGGTTTAGCGTGATATTGCATAAATGACGCAAGGTCGCAGCGCGAAAGGAGTCACAAAATCCACCCTCGGTCATGAAGTGCTCGCAATAAATCAAATGCGCGGCAGCCTGAATAATCATATTTGCATCGACCTCAGCAGGAATCCACATGAGTGGTAAGCGCGGGTGGAACACAACAGCCCGCGGCTCGTCAGTGTATTGTTGTTGGTGATGCTTATCCAAGCTCGACCAAAAGCTATGCCAATCATCGCCACACATTACTTCGAAAGCCGACTGCGGTAGTTCTAAATTCATACTAGTCGCCAAATTGTCGGCGGCCATTTCAATTAAGTATGCCAATTCTTCGGCATAATCGTCTTCATCGAAAACAGTGAAGTCGAGTAGAAACGCAGCGGCATGAGCTAAGGGCGGGGTGCGCATCCATGCCCACTTGTGTGGGCCAAACTGTAGCACCTCATCAAAGTCACGCTTGATGAGTCGATCCCACAGGGGTTGCGGTGAAAGGTGAATTGCCGTGACCTCAAGGCCGATGTCTTTTAGCAAGCGTGGCAAATGATTGTCAGCTAAATGCCAGTCACCAAAATGCAAAGCAATCCTTTTATGCGGATGCTCTTGATGAATCGAATCAATAACCCTCGCACAATGCGCATCACGTTCGCAGGCATCGCCGTCCGTGCATACGCCGATAATCTCATACTTCGCGCAATGCTGCTCATCGAACAACAACGGATAACTGCTGATAAGACTCATGCCATTTTCGAGTACGACATTCTCGCAAACACTCTGGCCTTTGACGATTGAAGTACCACTCTTTAGCAGTTCTAAAACGACAAGCACATTTTGCTTATCTTCCATATTACTGACAACGGTAGAAAAATCTTGACGCGATCTTTTAAGGGGATGGAAATCAGAAACAATCACGCACGGTGAATGTGCAATCACACGCATCATTTCATGTTCTGTTGCGCCAAGAAATTTGTTTTGCAAGCATTCCTTCCAAGAGTTTTCATAATCACATAAATCTTCAGGAGTCGCAGGGGACTCTGAAGACCATTGATTTCGCAAGGCATGCTCAAATGTGAACAGCTGCATACTTAAACGCTGAGAAGGTGATTGCACGACCCATTTGCGGCCGCAATCACCTTCACTTTAGAAAAACTTTCTAGACTTTGCTCTTGGCTAAATATGGCGCCAATAAGCCCTTAAAGAAGGACAAGCCCTCACTGCCATCGCCCCAAGCGCCGTTTCCGCGGTCTGGGGTGTGTAACACCGACAGGTTGCGTTCCGGGTGTGGCATCAGACCCACAATACGCCCCGATGACGAAACGAGTCCGGCAATCGCGCCAATTGAACCTGAAGGGCAATCAGGCCACTGATCGGTGATGTTGCCTTCGCGGTCACAGTAACGTAGTGCGATAGCGTTAGCGGCTTCGAGTGCGGCTACATCCGTTGCTCCGCGCCCGAGGACTATCTGGCCTTCTGCGTGTGCGGAGGGGGCGGGTAAGACACTGCCGGCAGGCAAAACATGTGACATAGATTCTTCAACAATCATACGCGACCAACGCGCTTCGAAGCGATGCGAGGTGTTCCATGTGAGGGAGACATCGACTCCTTCGACTTGCGGCAATAAACCTGCTTTAACTAAAACTTGAAAGCCATTGCATACACCGAAGATGGAACCGCCGCGTTCATGCAGAGCATGTAATTCTTCGGATAAGAATTTTTCAACTTCGAGGCCGAGCACACGTCCGGCGCCAAGGTCGTCGCCGTAAGTGAAACCTCCGGGGATTGCAAAGACATCGCATTCCCTAATCATCTCCGGAGTCTTTGTTAGTTCGCGAATGTGAATTTCGGTTACTTCGGCACCAGCCAATTCGAAAGCGTAGCGCAATTCTCGGTCGCAGTTTATGCCGGAGGCAAACAGTTGGAGTACTTTTGGTTTCATGCTGGAACTTGGTTTGCAGTTGCTAGGGTGCTGCGCTGCGCACGATAAACGACTGCGCTATTGTGTTTTAATTCTAGTTGTGATGAGGCTGTCACTTGACCAATAGTCGCCCATTGCACGCCGCGCATAATTTCAGTAAAGCGAGGTAGGTTTTGCGTCGAGACTTCGGCGATGAAACGTGTCGGCGCTTCGCTGAACAGCGCGCTAATACAAGTTAGTTTTTCGGTGCTCGGCACAAGGTCGCTATCAATCTCGACGCCTAACCCATCGGCGCCAATAACCATTTCGGCTGCGGCTGCGGCTAAGCCACCTTCGCACAAGTCATGGCAACTAGCAATGAGGCCTTCGCCAATTGCCTGGTGGATGGCGTCAAAAATAACCACCGCTGTTTCGGTGTTAGGGCGCGGTACTTTCGAATCGGCAAGTCCCAGCAAATCGCTAGCGACACTTGCGCCGCCAGCGGCATTACTCGCACCGATTTGCACTAACAAGTTATTGGCGCCAACGACATGCGAGCCGACGGTTTTGACGCAATCATCGACGATTGCGGTTGCCGTGCACAACAGAGTTGGCGGGATAGCAACTTCTTCGTCACCAACGCGGTACTCGTTATTCAGTGAATCTTTGCCGCTAATGAACGGAGTGCCATAAGCAATTGCCATTTCATGACATGCCTGCGCAGCTAATACCAATGAGCCAAGACGGTCTGGCTTGCGGCAGTCACCCCAGCAGAAGTTGTCAAGAATTGCAGTGCGATGCGGATTACCACCCGCAGCAACAACATTGCGCATGGCCTCGTCGATGGCGTTGGCAGCTCCGGCATAGGCATCGAGCTCGGCCATACGCGGTGCAATACCGCAACCGACTGCAACACCTTGAGGCAAGTCAAGGCGCGGCTTGACGACAGTGCCGTCGCCCGCACCATTGCCATCAGCTCCTTGGTAGGGCTTGAGTACTGTGCCACCTTGAACCTCGTGGTCGTATTGACGCACCACATATTCTTTCGATGCGACAGAGGGATGTTCTAAAACGTCAAGTAACAATGCTTCGCAGTCAAATTCTTCTGGCCACGCAGTCGCATTTTGTGGTGGGCAGCTTGCAACGGCATAGTTAAGCGGTTGCGGGACACCACCATGCAAGAAAGCCATTGGCATGTCGGCAACAACTTCACCGTGCCAGCGCAAAATCAAACGTTCGTGATCGGCGAAGGTGCCGAGCACGGTTAACTCGACATCGTGCTTGTCACACATGGACTGCAACGGTGGCAAATCTTTTGGCGCAACCGAAGCAATCATTCTTTCTTGGGCTTCTGAAATCCATATTTCCCAGTAGTCGAGACCTGCGTATTTTAGCGGAGCATTATCAAGGTCCACTTCGGCACCGATCTCTTCGCCCATTTCGCCAACAGCAGAACTAAATCCGCCCGCACCACAGTCGGTCACTGCATTAAATAAATCGGCATCGCGTGCTTCTAGTAAAACGTCGAGAACTTTCTTTTCCGTAATGGGGTCGCCGATTTGTACAGCAGCGGAATCAACCGACTCGCTGTCTTCGTGCAGCGCCTCGGAAGAAAATGTTGCACCGTGAATCCCATCGCGTCCGGTGCGCCCACCGAAGGCAACAATTAAGTCGCCAGGCACTGCCGCTTTGTCGACATACTTGCGCGGTATTTCGCCAATAGATCCAGCGAAAACCAACGGGTTGGCAACATATCCTGGATGTCGAATCACCGTGCCAGCAATAGTTGGAATGCCCATACGGTTACCGTAATCACGCACGCCAGCAATCACGCCATCAAGGACGCGCTCGGGATGCATGGTTCCTGGCGGAATATCTGATTCGGCAATATCCTTGGGGCCCACACAAAACACATCGGTAGACGCGAACGGACGCGCGCCTTTACCTGTGCCAAGAATGTCGCGGATGCATCCGCCAATACCTGTGCCTGCACCGCCATAAGGGTCGAGTGCACTAGGGTGATTGTGGGTCTCAACTTTTACGGCAATGCCAATCTCGTCGGTCATTGCGATGACACCAGCGTTGTCTTTGAAAACGCTCCAGCACCATTCAGGTGATAAAGTCTCAGTAGCCGCAAAGACGGTTTCTTTTAGCAAATTGTCGTAGTGAGCTTCTTCTACCACATTGCCGTTTCCATCAATCATCTTAAAGTGGACGGGCCCAGTGAGTGTTTTGTGCTTGCAGTGCTCGGACCAAGTTTGCGCTAAAGTCTCGAGCTCGGCATCAGTCGGCTCGCGCTCGATGTCGTTGAAGAAATCTTGCACGGCTTGCATTTCTTCTCCGGTAAGCGCCAAAGACATGTCACGCGACACTTTTTCAAGTTGCGCCAAATTTAAATGGCGCACTTCAACTTCGCGGCGCGAAGATTGGAGCGGAGTAGGGGTGGGGTGCAAAGCCAAATCGGCATCGGCAAGGACGGCCTCTTCGATGGTAAGGTTTGCGAGCTCGGCGCCACCGATTTCTAAGAAAACATCGCGGTCGATTTCTTCTTGGCAACGGTAGCTGCGATAAGTTTCGAGACGCAAACCTTGCAGGTTAATCTCGAGTAACTCAAGTGCGCGCATTGCGGTTTCGGCTTCGGGGTCCGAAACTCCGGCCATCCGCCGTACTAAAAGTGAAGTGCCGTTTTGTGGCTTTTCATCTGGGGCAACAATAGTGGTTACCTCGTTTACTTTGTCCGACAACAACCGAGTCGTTATTTTCTCAACTTGCTGGCGGTCGAGCTGTGGTGGCAATAAGTAGCCACGACCGACACGCAAATCTTTGTTTAAGTGCATTCCGCAGTCATTAAGAGTAGCGGTGGCAGCACCACCGAGGGGGTCTTTGCGACTAGGTAGAAGCTCTAGTTGGACACGCCAAGCGTTTTGATTCATGTTTTTGGTAGTCTTTGGGGCTAAGTTTAGTGTATTCTAATAGGAACCCTAGTGCTTACCAAGCACGTTCAATGCTTTATGGCTAAAAAGAACAAAAAGAACATCGCGACTCTCACGGCATTACCCTTTGAGAAGCCTATTGAAGACGTCCGCAGCCGCTTGCTTGAGTTGCAAGATTTAGCGGCACGTACCTCGCATGATTTAAAAGAAGAGATAGATTTCTACCAAGACCGCTTGCAGCGGCTGACTACCGAAATTTACGCTGATCTTAGCTCATGGGAGCGTGTGCAGGTCGCGCGTCATCCTGGCCGGCCTCTGACTACGCATTACATCGAGAATATGTGCGAGGACTTTATCGAGTTGCACGGTGATGGGCTTTATGGCGACGATCGTGCGATGGCCACTGGGCTGGCGACCATTCGTGGGCATAAGGTCATGCTTGTTGCCCAGCGTAAGGGGCAAAACACCAAAGACCGTCTGTCGTGTAATTTTGGCTCGGCTCATCCTGAGGGCTACCGCAAATCTTTACGCAAGATGAAACTGGCAGAGCGCATGGGTATTCCGATTGTGTGCCTGATTAATACGCCGGGTGCTTATCCGGGTGTCGGCGCTGAAGAGCGTGGCCAGGCGCGAGCTATTGCTGAGAACATCTACGGCATGTTCTCTCTTAAAACCCCTATTATTTCGATTGTAATTGGCGAAGGCGGTTCTGGTGGTGCTTTGGGCATTGCTGTAGCTGACAAAGTGGCCATGCTGGAAAATGCATGGTATTCGGTTATCTCCCCCGAGGGCTGCGCATCGATTTTGTGGCGAAGTGCCGATGGTAAAGAGGAAGCCGCTGATGCTTTGAAGCTGACCGCAGGGTCACTGCTCAAGTTCGGCATAGTCGATAATGTTATTGCTGAGCCGGTTGGTGGGGCGCATAGCGACCCAGCGACTGCGATTGAAGCGGTTGCAGATTACATCGACAAATGTCTGACCGAGCTGGGCGCGCTGACTACCGAGCAATTGCTAAGTCGTCGCGACGACAAGTTCCGCAACATCACCCGCCAGCATGCCGCGTTCTCGGGTGAAGTGCTTGCAAGTGCAGCAGATAATGTAGATGCCCCGCGAAATAACGCAGAAAAACCTGATTTTTCGCCAACATCTGACGAGTCTTCTCGTAACTAGTATACATGGATAATTCTGCTTTGCGTTTGCTTTCAGATGTCAGTGACGACAAGTCAACTGGCGCGAATGAGGCATTGTCGCAGTGGCATGATTTAACCGACGAAGATTTGTTTGTGCTGACTCGCGAAGGCGAGCGTGATGCCTTTCGTTTGTTAGTCGAAAGGCTCGAGGGTAAAGCAGTGCATGTTGCGCAAAGCTATGTGCGCTCATTTGAGATCGCGCGCGAAATCGTGCAAGAGGCTTTTTTGAAGGTTTACGATACACGTGATCGTTTTGACCCTAAACTAAGTTTTCAAGCGTGGTATTTCCGCATCCTGCGTAATCATGCCATTGATCGCGTGCGTCGTATGGCTCCTGGTACTCCGGGTAGCACTAGCGAGTTGGTTGGCGACTACGAAACAACTTCGCAAGGGCCGTTGCATCAGGCTTCGCGAGCAGAGCGTCTTGAAATGGTGCGCGCTACTCTAGAAAGTTTGCCTATGCAATCTCGTCAAGTACTCACTTTGCGAGAATTCCAGTCGATGTCTTGTGCCGAAATCGGCGAAGAAATCGGTGCCACTCCGGGCACCGTGCGCTGGCGTTTGCATAACGCTCGTAAATTGTTCCGTCAGCAGTGGGAGCGCAGTTTTGGCTTTGAGTCATCGGGGGACTCACTGTGAAATGTAACTCAGCAGTGGACCTTTTGCCGCTCTACGTTGGCGACGACCTTGGCAATAGCGCAACCGACCAAGTTCTTACGCGCCAGCTAGAAGAACACATCGATAGCTGCAAGTTGTGTGAAGCAGAATACAACGCTTATGCTGATGCACGTAGTGTTCTACTTGGCGTTAAAGGTGAAATCGGCAGTGCTTATCTTGAATCGATGTGGTGCGAGATCGACGCGCAGCTGCCGCCGGTAGCTAAAACTTGGCGACGCCAAGTTCTGATGTTAGCAGTGGGCCTCGCAGCTTCTTTGTTAGTGATTTTAATAACGGGCAGCTTTGACAACTCTTCAGCCAATACCTTTGCCTCTGAAGGTGTTAATGGTGGGTTGGCAGTATCCGATATTCATATCCCCGACAACCTTAAGGACATCGAGCCACCGACAAAGCTGGTGGTCCCGCAGAACACTCGTTTAATGAGTTTAACCGAAATAGCTTCTTACTATGAAGAGCAGCGTCAAGTCAACAACGCGCTTTTTAACGAGCAAAGTTTGATTATGCCAGATTTTAACCAGCGCAATACGCCGGCGGCAAGCTTAGTTGGTCTTCAATATTCGACATCTAAAGACCTCTAAGTCATGCTGAGTTTGCTGCTATCGTTGTTCGTCCAGCAAGCACCCGCGCCTGTTGCTCCAGCCACTGCGCTGCCCTTAGAAGACTTTCAGCAACTATGCCAAGAGTTGCACATACGCGCCAGCGCTTCACTGACGATAGTGAATTTCTCAACCGCCGATGGGGTGGCAACGGCCTCGGGGATCATTATTGATAATGAAGGCCATGTGATTGTGCCTTCACGCGTAAGTATGGCACAAATTGCGGAAGACTCTGTTTCTGTCGATGTGGTGCGTGGCGACAACAAATCGTTTCCTGCATCCTTGGTAGCCGAAAATAGGCATTACGGCCTAAGCCTGTTGCATGTGCCACAGTTAGAAGGCTTGGGCGCCAAACCACTAAGCGCCTTATTGCCTTTAACTCCGGGTACGCTTGCTTTTACGTTTAGCAATTTTTTAGGCTCAATGCCTGCGCTGAATCAGTCGGTCATTTCCGCGAATAGCTTTCAATACGGCAACTGTGTGCTTCAGCCATTAGGTGATCGTCTTGCGAATGACGATATCGGCATGGTGATGAATCTCGATGGTGAATTAATCGGAATTATATGGCCCGACTTTGGCGCGCTAGAGTTGCAGCAACTTTCAATGTCATTCTTTGTGCCTATTGAAGTGGTCTTCGATTTGTTTCGCCAGCTTAATACGCCATGGCTACCTCCTCGTATTCTCGGCGTGATGGTCGATCAAGAATTGCGTTCAGAGCAAATGCCAAACAGTGAATGTTGCTGGCGCCTAACGGTTTCAGCTGTGGCCGATGGCTCGGTTGCGGATGTCGCGAATATTAAACCCGGGGACGAATTGGTCTCAATTAACGGCACATCAATAATGTCTGCTATGCACTTGCGCATGGCATTGCAGAAATCTCCTGTGACAACCAACTTGATGATATTACGTGACGGCCATTCGATAGCACTAAAGCTGTCTTTTGCCGCAGATAAAATCCAAGACTAACTATTTAAGCTCGTTAGTTATTTTTAAGGAATGCTGAACTTGCGGATGGTCGTACGGCAAGTCGGTATTACTGATAAAGTGCTCTATATCGACGATTGCTCGCGCAATATTCCCTGTGTTGTAATAGGATACGCCCCGTAAATAACTAACGTCTAAATGATCAGGGTTAAGTTCTAGAATAGTAGAGTATTGGGCTATTTCTGCAGCGACGTTGCCATCCAGCTTGTCGAGACCTGCCAACAAAATCCGAATGGAGACCTCGGTGTCGATATCACCTAACATGCCTGAGCGTAAGCGGTCCGCTTCGCGAAGATTGATTTTTGTGTCCGTCGCTAAGATGCGATTTTTATACCGACGTGATTCAACTAAAATATCAACAGCGTGCCCCAGGTGTTTGCGCGCAGCAGCGTGTTCGCCCAAGTACGTATAGCTTTGGCCAATCAGCTGCAGTGCGTGCAAGTCGTCAGGGGATTGTTCGAGCGCAACTAAAAACAACTCAGCTGCGTCATTGAAGTGTTGAAGGGCAGTCTTGATGCGATCTTCATTTTCTTCAATCTCCGCTTGTCTTTGTTCATCATCAAGGTTGTCGAGTTCTTTGGCAAGCTTTAGCTGACGGCGTGCGTGCGCATTAAGCATCGCACCGTAGCGTTGATGAAACTCGCCAAGGATTAAGTCGGCCCGGTATGAATCGAGCATCTCTTGTGCCTTTAAGAGGTAGGCTTCTGATCTGGCGACGTCATTGAGGTTCCGCATCATCATTAAGGCGTGCCCAGCGAGCAAATTAAGTTCACCGGCGTCGTCAGTGGTTAGCTCAAGGCCCAGTGTCGCTTGATGATAGGCTTGTGGGTAGCTGCCAGCGTTGAAGTACTGTGAGGAACGTTGGCGGAAATCATCTACCTTGACCGCAATTTCTTCGTCAGTGGGGCCACTGCTACACGCTGTAAAAACTCCGCATATTGCCACGACCAAGCCTATCTTCGAGACATTCATGTTAATAGCTTACTCGTTGTCCCATAACCAGTCAGCCGATATCGGTGACCAATCACAGACACCTTCTGGGAAGAATAAGGCCAACTCGCGTTCGGCGCTTTCAGGGGAGTCTGACCCATGAATAAGGTTGTACGACTTTGAACAACCGAAATCGCCACGAATCGTGCCAGCATCAGCGTCAGTGCCAAAGGTGGCGCCCATCAACTTGCGAGCGACAGCTACAGCGCCAGGGCCGCGCAGGGCAATGGCTACCAAGGGGGATGCAGTCATGAATTTGACTAGCCCAGGGTAGAATGGGCGTTCGGTGTGCTCGGCATAATGCTTAGCGGCAAGTTCTTGCGTCATTTGCATTAATTTGAGGCCAACGAGCTGTAAGCCTTTTTCTTCAAATCGTGTGATGATGCGTCCTGCGAGGCCGCGGTGAAGGGAGTCAGGCTTGAGGAGTAGTAAGGTTGTTTCCACTTTTGTTTGGGTATTAGGGATAGGGGGGTGTGCAAAGGATAAGGTTTTTTGCAAAACTTTGCTAGATATGGTTTCAAGGAACCTTTGGAGGACTTATACTATGCGCCCAATCATGGCTAGGTAACGCGTTTTGTTGCCCGCCACTGTTCTTTCTACTTTCGTAGAGAATCTTGAAACAATCAGACTTCGCCAAGCACGCCACACTAGGCTTCGAGTTTTTTGCCTCGATAGCCCTTTTCACGTGGCTTGGTTATAAGTTAGATTTAGTCGCCGGCTTTTCCGACGGTTTTCCTTTGTTTCTACTCCTCGGCGTATTTCTTGGTGTAGGGCTTGGTGTTTACCGCCTCTACCTCAAGATGACCGACGATGATTCTCGTCCGCCTTCATCCGAATGAACATCCACGACTTGATCTCTTTGGCTATTGGTTTTGGGCTTGCGTTAATATGTGAAGCAATCCTCGCTAGAAAGCGCAGGAAGGCATTAGCAGAGCATTCCCCATCGTCAACCAGTATCCTGGTGGTTATGGCCCTAGGTTTTCTTGGCCGGCTTAGCGTCCTTTTCATAGGCGCCCTTGTCGGAAAGAAAACGGGTTGGTATCGTTTTGATTTGTTCCTCTACTCTTTTGTAGCAGGTCTGTTGGTCGGCGAAGTGTCTTTCTTTGTAAAGATTAACAGAAAATAACCTTAGCTCTTAGCTTCCTCCCATCGTCATAAATTGGCTCCTGTACTGTTCAACATCTTAGCAGCTTTCTCCGCGTCCTCAGGGTCGGGCGGTGAGGGTCAGGCGGACCCGTTCGAGACATTGTTTGCCCACGTGGTGCCGCAAACATCTTTTCATGGCTTGGATATGCCATATTTGTTCGGTCTTCAGGTATTTGACATCCAGTTGTTTCAGCTGTTGGCAATGGTGCTTCTGGTGGTGTTCTTTGCGCCTGTTCGATCGGCGGTCGCAAACGGTACTGGCGGACGCGTCACTAAAATATTCGCTGGCTGGGTGACCTGGTTACGCGACGAGGTGGTGGTGCCAAATGTGGGCGAAAAAGACGGTCGCCGTTTGTTGCCGTTGTTTCTGACGCTGTTCTTCTTTATAGCCTTTATGAATCTCCTTGGGCTGATCCCAGGTGGTTTGTCGGCAACCGCAAGCGTTTATACTGCCGCAGGTTTGTCGATGGTGACGCTAATCGTTATGGTTGCTGGTGGCATGATCGTTCAGGGGCCCATTAAGTTCTGGATAAGCCTTGTGCCTTCTGGTGTGCCGGTCGCTTTAGTTCCTATGTTATTTGTGCTTGAAGTATTAGGCCTCATAATTAAACCTTTCGCCCTTACGATGCGTTTGATGGCGAACATGACGGGAGGCCACTTGGTCCTTTTGTCTTTTCTTGGCCTGATGTTTTTCTTTGGCCAAGACAGTACTGCTGTCGGTTTTGCGGTATCCCCGCTAGTCGTAGGCATGTCTGTTTTCATGATGATAATAGAAGGCTTTGTTGCTCTTCTGCAAGCGTATGTATTCACTCTTCTTTCGGCAATTTTTGTCGGCATGTGTTTGCATCCTGATCACTAATCTCTAAAATAAAATAACACAGATGTTTACTCTTCTTCAAGAAGTTGCCGCAGCAGACGCTATAGTCGAAGCAGCAATGGTTACTGTTTCTCATGCTAACGCCGCAATCGGCGCTGGCCTTGCTGTAGTTGGTGCTGGTATTGGTATTGGCCTTATTGGCCATAGTGCCGGTTTGGGCATTGCTCGTCAGCCAGAAGCTGCCGGTGAAATCAAAGGTAATGCCATCGTTTTGGCAGCACTAGTTGAAGGCGCTACTTTCTTCGCGATTGTAGTCGGCTTGCTTTTCGCTCTTAAGTAACAATTACCGGAACGCTGTGTTTACCTGCTTCGCGTGGGTAAGCACTAATTCCGATTACGCAATGAATCACCTCTCTCTTTCCACAGTCCTATCGGGCGAAGGCGGCAACGGTATAGCAAGCTTGCTAAATGTTGGTCAGTCCTCGATGATATGGACGGTATTGATTTTCGTTATCGCTCTTCCATTTATGTGGAAGTTCGTTTTTGGTCCTATCGCGAAGGCTCTGGAAGCTCGCGAGGATCAAGCGCGCGAAGCTGCTGCTGCTGCCGAGGCGGCACGTAGTGAGATTGAGCGCATGAAGGCTAGCATCCAGGAAGACCTCGCTGACGCGCGCCGCGAAGCTGCCGAGCAGGTTAAAGCTGCTAAGGTGCGCGCCGCTGATCGCGAAAAAGAGCTTCTTGCTTCCGCGAAAGAAGAGGCGGCTAAGGAGCGTGCCCGTGCAAAGGCTGACATCGATCAATCGTTGATGACTGCGCGTGAGGTTCTACGTCAAGAGGCAGTGCGCCTCGGCATCGACGTGGCCCAGCAGGTTATTAGCCGCGAATTTTCTAGTTCGGATCAAGACCGTCTCGTTCAAGATTTCCAATCGAAAATCGAAAACTAAGAAATGTCAATCGCTGCCCAATCGACTCCTGCTGCTAGCCGTTACGGACTAGCTTTGTTTGAGGCTGCAAAGTCTCAGTCTGCATTAGATGCAGTGCAAAGTGACATGAGTTTGTTGGGGGAAGTCCTCCGCTCTGACGTTGGCCAAGCGCTATCCGATCCGCGATGGTCCGCTGCTGCAAAGCTCGGGGCTATTACGAAGGCATTCTCTTCGGGGCTTCATTCTTTGACAGCCGACTTTATTCAAATGCTTGCTCAGCGCGAGCGTCTTGAATTGCTGCCACAGGTACCCGTTGTTTTTGCAACGTTGCTCGATGAGCATAATGGTGTCCTTCGTGGTCAACTTGAAGCAGCGTTTGCTGTGAGCGATGAAACGCTTGCTGCTGTCGAAGCTTCACTCTCTCAAAAAACAGCTAAGAAGGTTGTGCTAAGTGCTTCGGTGAACGAAAGTTTGTTGGGCGGCATTTGCGTTACTTTGGCTGGAATCCTGTACGACGGCTCCGTTCTGGGGCAGTTAGTCCGGATGCGTACTCGTTTAGAGGCTGTAGAGCTCTAATTAATTTCAATAACTTGCTTTAATCAAATGGAACTCAATCCTTCCGAAGTAACCTCTGTCTTAAAAGCTGAAATCGAAAACTTTCAGTCTGAGGCTTCAACTGAGCATGTAGGTCAAGTACTACAAGTAGGTGACGGCGTTGCCCGCGTTTACGGTCTTGACAACTGCATGATGTCAGAACTCATCGAATTCTCTGATGGTGCGATGGGCATGGCCCTCAACCTCGAAGAAGACAACGTTGGTTGTGTGCTTTTAGGTGATGCCGCTTCTGTTAAAGAAGGCGACACCGTTAAGTCCACTGGCCGAATTATCTCTGTGCCTACTGGTGACCCTTTGCTCGGCCGCGTTGTAGACGCGCTTGGTAACCCTGTCGATGGCAAAGGTTCTCTCGGCACTAGCGACGACGATCTCCGTCCAATCGAGCAATCCGCTCCTTCGGTGGTTGAGCGTACTCCTGTATGTGAGCCAATGGCGACAGGCCTCAAGGCGATCGACGCTATGATTCCTGTAGGGCGCGGTCAGCGCGAATTGCTGATTGGCGACCGTCAAACGGGGAAAACAGCTATTGCTATTGATGCGATTATCAATCAGAAAACTACAGGTGGTGGCGACATCACTAACCCTGAGCAGGTGCTTTGTGTTTATGTAGCTACAGGTCAAAAGCAATCTACGGTGGTAGATGTTCAGCGCAAGCTTGAAGAGGCTGATGCTATGAAGTACACCATCATCGTAAACGCATCGGCTTCTGAAGAAGCATCTATGCAGTTTATCTCGCCGTACTCAGGTACAGCGATGGCCGAGCGCTTCCGCGATGCGGGCCGCCACGTTTTGATTATCTACGATGATTTGACTAAGCAGGCTTATGCGTATCGTCAAGTGATGTTGCTCCTTCGCCGTCCGCCAGGACGCGAGGCTTACCCAGGTGACGTGTTTAACTTGCACTCGCGCCTTCTAGAGCGTTCTGCTAAAGTGGCTGACAACGCTCCAGAAATCAATCCTGAGAAATACTCAAAGGGTGGCGGTTCTATTACCGCTTTGCCGATTATCGAAACCCAAGAGGGCGACGTTTCAGCCTACATTCCGACTAACGTAATTTCGATTACCGACGGTCAGATTTTCTTGGACTCCGACTTGTTCACCTCGGGTATTCGTCCGGCGGTAAACGTGGGTATCTCGGTATCACGTGTAGGTGGTGCAGCTCAAACTCCGGCCATGAAGAAAGTAGCGGGTGGTTTGCGTATCAACCTTGCTCAATACCGCGAGCTAGAAGCATTCGCCCAGTTCGGTTCAGATCTTGACGCCGCGACGCAAGCGACACTTAACCGTGGCGCTCGTCTCGTAGAATTGTTGAAGCAAGGTCAGTATCGCCCTTTAACTAACGCCGAGCAAATAGTTAGTATTTACGCTGGAAACTCGGGTGCACTCGATGATGTCGACGTGAAAGATGTAGCAACATTCGCTGCAAATTTTTCTGAATACATGACAGCCGGGCACAAAGATTTAATGGCAACTCTCAATGATTGGTCTACCAAATGGACAGACGAATTAGCCGAGCAAGTTGGCGCAGCATGTGCTGAATTCAAGACAACATTCACAGCTTAATAAACAGTGGCAACAATTCGCGACCTTAGAGACCGCATCGATAGCGTAGGTAGTATTCAAAAGATTACCCGCGCCATGGAGATGGTTGCCACCACTAAACTGCGTCGATTCCAGACTAAAACCGTTGC
>CAWWAN010000023.1:0-15976 GCA_963934925.1 uncultured bacterium
CGTGATACGAAATAAAGAAATCACCGATGCCATTATCGCCTTGCACCGTTTGTGGGACTTCGCCGTTCAGGATGGCGTGAGCCGCGGAGACAATGCCACTGCCTTTTCCCTGACGGTGAATGCGTTCGAGTCGCGACGTCTTAACATTTACCGAGGCAACGAAATCGCGCAGTACTGCACCCGCGCCGACGGATGGCAACTGATCGGCGTCACCGACTAACAACACTTTCGCGTTGTCGGGGACCGCGCTTAGCAATGAGGCACATAGCTTGAGGTCCATCATTGAAACTTCGTCGATGACTAAGTAATCCACTTCGAGATGGTCTTCTTCGTTTTTAGAAAACTGACCGCTTATGGGATCGAACTTTAGCAAGCGGTGAATCGTTGAAGCTTCGTGTCCAGTCGCCTCGGCTAAACGCTTAGCCGCACGACCTGTTGGTGACGCCAACATTATTTTTTGGACGCCCGCAGTATGTAACACCTCTAACAGCAAACGCATGGTCGTAGTTTTACCAGTACCGGGTCCGCCAGTGATGACAGAAAATGATTCCGACAGCGCCATGTCGAGTGCCAAGCGCTGCGATTCGTCTGGAGGGTATTCTGTACGCGCAATGACATTTTCTACTTCATCAAATGAAGCTGCAATATGTTCGTCACAACCCTGCAAGCGCTTGATATTTTCTGCGACGGATATTTCAGCATTTAATAATTCAGGCAAATAAAAGCAAGGTACGCCGCTGTCATCGGCTGCCGACTCTAAAACCACACGGCCATTTTTGACAACCGATTTTATCCCTTCAATGATGGATGGGTCGGACAGCTCTGATGCCTGTAAAGAAGCAATCACTTCACTTTCAGGAAGGCAGCAATGGCCTTCGCTTTTTGCTTCGTTAAGCAGGTGCACACAAATGCCACCCGCACGAATCGCTGAATCACGCTCGATGCCAATTTGCATGGCGATGCGGTCGGCGGTTTTGAAGCCGATACCGCGCACCCAAATAACCAAGGCATATGGGTCGGCATGAATTCGGTTGATAGCCTCGGCAGAAAACATTTCATACAACTTGTTGGACTGCCGGGCATTCAGGCCAAATCCGCGGAGCTCTGCCATCACGCGGTGCTGGTCACGACCTTCCTTGAACAATTCAGCGAGGGTGGATGCACGTTTTGGGCCGATACCGTTAACTGCCTGCAATGTTTTAGACCCACCTTCGAGCGCTTTCATGGTGCTGTCGCCAAAGTGATCGACGATACGCTTGGCCATATCGGGGCCTACACCTTCGAATGCGCCACTAGATAAGTACTTTTTGAGCCCATCTAAAGTCGTAGGACTTGTTTTTTCGCTCCACGTGGCCTTAAACTGCTTGCCAAACTTAGGATGCTCAGACCATGCGCCATGCAATTTAAGGTACTCGCCTGATGCTACGGGCGAGAAATCGCCCGCTACAGTGACCGCTACATTATTATCCCGAAGGCTTACCACGGCAAAACCGCTATCTTCGCTCTGGAAAATTATGGAGAGCACTTCTCCTTCTAGGCTTTCGTGCTTTTTCTCGTTAGTTGAGCTCACAGTGTGTAGACGGTTTTGGTGATAGAGGTTACACTATCTGACCCTGTTTGCAGGATACCCCGCAAATACAAAGAATACAATACCGATGATTAAGGTCCAAGTCCGCCAAAACGAATCTCTTGAAGCAGCACTACGTCGCTTCAAGCGCCAATGCAACCAGTCTGGTTTATTCGCCGAAATGAAAGATCGCAAATTTCACATGAAAGCGAAAACCGCACGCCGCCTTGCAGGCAAAGAGCGTATCCAAACGATCCGTCGCGCAGAACGCGCACGTCGTCAGGATCGCTACTAACCCGATTTAAAATTTAATCGTAAAAGCTTTGGCGTGCATGTCGCGCCAAGGCTTTTCTCATTTACTATGACTCCGAAACTTCCTGAACGAAAACGCCGCCGCGGACAACGCGACATGAGTGCGCCTATTCAAGAATGGCGTTTTGAGGTGGGTGCTGATAATCATGGCCATCGACTAGACAGTTTTTTATCAGGACGACTTGATTGGCGCTCGCGCAACGGTATCAAAGAAATTATTAATGATGGGTATGTCGAGGTGTTGCCATTCAAAGATCCGCAGCGCGCGCAAATTGCCAAAATGAAAGTGGGCTTGAGATTACGCACTGGTCAAGAGGTGGTGGTGCGTTTAGATGTGCCGGGCGGTAATAATTTTGAAGAAGCACCAAAGGGTGAAGACCCAGGCATCATTGATGTCGTCTATGAAGACGAGCATATTCTTGCGGTAAACAAGCCGGCCGATTTAAATGTGCACCCGACGCATGGGCATTTACTTGACTCGGTTATTCATCGTGTGCATATTCGGCATACTGCATTGTTTGGTAAGACCACCGACATGCCCACTTTGTGCCACCGCCTTGATCGCGAGACTACAGGTTTAGTTGTCTTAGCCAAAGATCAAATGTCACGCACTAAGTTAGGTTGTCAATTCGAAGCGCGCACTGTGCGCAAGGCATACCAAGCGCTAGTGGTCGGTGAAGTCGCCGCAGAGTCTGGCGAAATCGATATGCCGATTGGGCGTGACGAGCGCTCCGAAGTAAAATTACGCATGGGCGTTTTTGACGACGGCATGCAGTCCTTCACACGCTGGGAAGTCGCGCAACGCTTTGACGGCATGACCTTGCTTAAGTTGTTTCCGCGGACGGGCCGCCAGCATCAGTTGCGCGTTCATCTAGCGGCGATTGGGCATCCGATTGTTGGTGACAAGCTATACCTTGGCGGCAATGAAATGTTTTTGCGGCACTTAGATAAACAGCTTACCGAACAAGATAAAAAGTTTTTACAGTTGTCGCATCAAGCTTTGCATTCTTGGAAGCTAGCATTTGAGCATCCAGCAACCGGCATAGAGCTTGAGCTAGAAGCGCCGTTATGGCCGACTATCGCGGATCTGCTTTAAAGAGGGCGGCATAAACAACTACGATGTCTTGCGCTTCTTCAATATCGCAGTACGCATCGTCGTAAGAGAACTCGAGTGTCGTTTGCTCTATTAACTTAACCTTTAGCGAAATGCCGTCGTCATCCAAATAATGATCGGCGCCAGTGTCGGTGGGCTGAATGTCGCCAGCGCGCGCATCTTCAGCGATTTCAAATAAGTAGCCATGCAAGATACGGATGTCGAGCCGCAGGTCGGTTTGCAGGGTAGCTAGATGCTTCACGCAGTAATTGTAATACAGTAGGCGACGCTATCCGCATAAATTATTGTGATGCGAAACTACGCGTAACTACAATGCCCTAACAATGGTACGCAATATACCAAGTAAGCCGCTTCAGCGCCTAAGCATTCCCGGTCCAGCCGGTGCGGTGGCCGCGTCCTTCGAGCAGCCGCAAGCTTCACCCATAGCAGCGGTCTTATGCTTGCATCCACATCCAATGCACGGCGGTACCCGCCAAAACAACGTAGTGCGGCACGGCGCACTCGGCGCACTACAAGCAAACTGTTTGGCGCTACGCATCGACTTTAGAGGCGTTGGCGACAGCGAAGGCGAATACGATGAAGGCGTCGGCGAGATAGAAGACGCGCAATCCGCTTATGATTGGCTGAAGCAAAACTATCCAGACCTGCCGATACTCATCTGGGGGTTTTCATTTGGCTCACGCGTCGGCTTGGACCTCGCAATTCGCCTACGCGATGAAATCCACGGCTATATTGCGGTCGCTTGGCCCACGAACTTTTACGCTTGGCCAGAGTCGAACGAATGGCCCACGAAAACGGGGTTTATTGCCGGTACAGAGGACGAATACGTTGATTTCACAAAGATGAATCATGCCGAGCAACTTGGTGGTAAAATAACCATCGTCGATGGCGCGAGTCACTTCTTTCCGAAGACTCTTGATCGCGTGCGCGACCTTACAGCTGATTACATAACCGAGTTCTTAAATGACTAATTCCGAACGTACACTTGCAATGCAGACCGTGTTGTTGCCGAAAGACACCAACCAGTCCGGCACCATCTTTGGTGGTGTTATTTTGTCACTGATTGACCAGGCTGCTGAAATACCACTGCGCAATATTAATGCGCATCGTAGTTACGTAACAGTCGCGATGGACTCCATTAAATTCATTTCACCGGTTTACGTCGGTGACATCATTACTCTTTACACTTCAAATATTAAGGTCGGCAATACTTCAGTGCAAGTTACCGTCGATGCAGTCGTGCAGCGCCGCGACCGTCACGGTGTAGAAATTCCTGTTACCACTTCAGTAGTAACGTACGTCGCAATCGGTGGCGACGGCAAGCCAATCCCAGTTATCGACTAAGCGCAAATGGTACGCCGTCAAACACGCACAGTCACCGTAGGTGACGTAAAGATTGGTTCACAGCATCCAATAGTCGTGCAGTCTATGACTTGCACTGACACCGACGATGCTGCAGCGACTATCGTGCAGATCAATGAACTGGTTGAGGCCGGATGTGAAATGGTGCGCGTCACCGTTGACACCGACAAAGCAGCTGATGCACTTCCAGCAATCATCGCCGCTTGTTCCGTGCCGATCATCGCCGATATTCACTTTACACATCGCTTAGCGCTCCGCGCGATTGCAGCGGGTGTCCATAAAGTGCGTATCAACCCTGGCAACATCGGCAGCGACGAGCGCGTGCGCGAAGTGGTCGAGGCAGCAAAGAAAGCAAACATCGCAATGCGCATCGGGGTCAACTCGGGCTCGGTCGAAAAAGACCTACTCGAAAAATACGGTTACCCTTCTCCACAGGCACTGGTAGATTCAGCAGTGCGGCACTGCGAGAACATCACGGCTTTAGGCTTCACAAACTTTGTGGTATCGCTTAAATCAACTGATACTAAAACCGTGGTCGAAGCTAATCGCTTATTCGCCGCGCAAAATGATATTCCGCTACACCTCGGCGTTACCGAAGCCGGTCGCCCTGGATACGGCACTATCAAGTCTGCAGTAGGCCTCGGGCCGCTACTACTCGAAGGCATTGGCGATACTATCCGTGTTTCATTAACCGGCGACCCAGTCCCTGAAATAGCGGTTGCATTTGATATTCTAAAGTCATCTGGCGCACGCGTTATGGGACCTGAGTTAATCTCCTGCCCAACGTGCGGGCGCATTGACATCGATCTAGAAGCACTCATGAGCGAACTAGAAGAGCGACTCGAGGGCGTGACCGTCCCCGTGAAAATAGCTGTTCTCGGCTGTGTTGTGAACGGGCCAGGTGAGGCGCAAGAAGCCGACATTGGCATTGCTGGCGGTGGCGGCAAAGGCATTCTTTACCGCGATGGCAAGCAAAAACGCGTCGTACCAGAGAGTGAAATGGTAGACGCGCTTTTAGAGGAAATCGCTGACTTTCAGCAATCTCAAAGAAGCTCTTATTGAGTAACTAGAATCTCGCGCTCTTGCGAGCTCATGTTGCGCATGCGGTGGCGGAACAACTCTAGTTGAGAAGGATCGGTATCGTCGTAGTTAAGAACGTCGATGTCAACTGAGCGACCAGCGGCGTCCATTGGTCGTACTACAACCACTAGCTCATTGCTGATTAGTTCTCCATTTTCGTCAACCCAGCTGAAGTCTATGCTTACCGAGGACTGTCCAGCTTCATTAATGGTTAGGGATTTCATGGCAACCGGATGATCCCAATCGATGCTGTTACTAGTTGCTCCCGCATAAACGACGTAGTCTATTTGCCCAGCGAGTGAACCATTTACGGGTATTGATTCGGGGTCGGATGCATGCGGGACATACAAACGAATAGTGTCGAAGTTAATGAACTTGCCGTAGTACAAGCCGGCGTTGTGGACGTCAGCAAACTCAAACACAGGCGGCGTTGAATCTGGCGTAGGCAAAGCGCCTTCGAATGCCCAGTTGCGAATAGGTAATGCTAAATCTTCAATGCCGTCACCAGCTTCCGGCGTGGGACCACCGGGCTCGACTATGTAATCGAGATGATTTGCTAACGCGCTACCTTGATCAACAGGTGTGCCAGCTGTGAAGCGTGCGCGGAATTCAGTGTAAGAATCATCTCCCAAGAAGGGGATGATGAAACTGTTGGGGTTGGCGGGAGTACCCACGCCAGCAAGGATGCCTTCTAGTGTGCTTAAATCCATTCCGCCAGCGGCGTTGCCAGTACTGTGACATGATAAGCAGTTCTGGGTAGTATCCGATGGGTTCCTGATGTCCCCAAACAGCGGCAATACATCATTTTCGAAACTCATTGTGCCCGGTGCGTAAGCAGATGGCGTGCGCGCGATTGCGACCTGCACGTTGTTAGAAATTCTCTCGTCAGCGATAGCCACTACGCTGTAATACCAAGTAGTGTTATCAAGAGGAGGAGGGTTCTCAAGGTCACTAAAATCGTCAGTGAACGTTAGCTGGCCCTGGCCAGTGATTGCAATCTGCCCAATGTCCCGCAGTGGCGCTTGATGTGTAAGGCCGCGGAAAATCACATACCGCATACCGGCAGCACTTGCTGGATCGTCGATGAACATCGCGTCTCCCCAGCTAATGAGTACTTCGCTCGGGCTAATAGCGCTAGCATCAGCGATGCCAGCGAAATCGATATTAAGATTAATACTGTAATCAGTTTGCCGGGAAAACGTACTACCTGTTGAGCCACTGCCGACCGAGCCCGTGCCGTCTTCGGATAGAGATGGCCCACAAGAGACAACCAGAGGTAAAACGGCTACGAGGCCGAAAACACTGTTTTTAAAGTTAATAGACATTGATTAATGATGTTTTTGAGTCAGTAGGTGACCTGACGCCTAAATGATACACTATGATTCAAACTTCGTGCTTGCATTTTTTGAGTAGATAGTTATAACTATGCTGAAAAGCACCATATTTCTCAAAAAATAACAAAAACCGTGCCTGTACCAACACTTACACCTAATTTATTACCGTTTTCTGCGCTGCTGCGCGGCACCGCTTCCGACTTACTAGATTTTGGCCAGCCGATGTGGCTCACTCGCGCTCCAGGGTGTGTGGATATCGTTGGCGGTATCGCTGAAATGCCCGGTTCTGTCTCTGTCAGCTACGCCACAGGGCGTTCTGTTTACAGCGCAATTCAAAACCGCGAAGACGACAAGATCAATGTCCGCATTCTACGCTCAGATGGCGAAGGCGGAAGCCTCGAGTTTAGCGCTGATATTTCTACTATCTATACCAAGAAGGGCCCGCCGCGTAGCTTCGCGGTGCTTGAGGGCATCTTTGAGGCTGCTGATGCGCCATGGATGATGGAAATGATGGCTGTAATGATCGGCTTGCGCCGTACGCATCAACTTAATACGCCCAAACAAGGTTTCTCGCTTGTTGTCTGGTCACGTATGCCTCAAGGCGGCGGTTTCGGTGGACGTATCGCCTTTGCCACATCCGTAGCCATTGCCTTGCGCGCATCTACTGGGCAGAAGCTAAAAAGCGTCGATGGCATTCGCGTGGCGCGCGCCGTGCGCTTTGGCTATAAGTTTGTGCTAAATAAAGACATTAGCTGGACACGCGCTCTGACGTCTGCGATTGCCCAAGCAGGGTGTTTCTTGTCGATTGAGCATGGTCTCGATCCCATCATGCAGTGGGTACCGGTGCCAGAACATACTCTGGTCGCTGCCGTCGATACTGGCGCTGGCATCTGTCAGCCGGGCATGACTGAGAACTCTACTATCGGTGCATGGATGGGGCTCGAGCATCTTAATGAAGCTCTGCGTAAAGTCGATCTTGCACCGCGTGGCGGTTGGGGTCAAGTGACTCCCGCTGAATTCGAAGGCGGCTTGCGCAATCATGTTCCGACACGCGAGAAAGGTAAAGATTGGTTAGCTAAGTATTCAAAAAGCGCTGCCGATAGTTATCACGAAGGCTTGGTTGAGAGCATTGATGAAAGTAACAACTACCGCGACCGCGCCATTTCAGAGCATCACGTTCGCGAAAGTGGCCGTGCAAAACGTTTCTTAGACTTTCTTGAAGATTACGGTCGCACGAAAAAAGAAGAGGCGTTGGTTGACGCTGGCCGTGCAATCACAAGTTCACACCGTTCTTACATGGAAAAGTGTGGTCTTAAAAACGAGGTTATCGATGACATGCGTAAATCCTTTTCAGCTGCCGGGCGCAAGTCGGGCTTGTTTGGCGTGCGTTTGTCCGGTGGAGGACAAAGCGGCATGATGGTAACCATTGGCCACTCGACAGCAATGCCGGCACTTCGGAAAATAGCCGATGCTCACGCTGCTAAACACGGCGGCAATGGCAACATCTATCATGAGATAGGTCAAGGCGGAGTGCTTGATGGCTGGTGGGAAGGGGTCCTCGACGCTCAAGAAGAAGACTTAGATGCTGTCGGCAAAGAAGACAAAACAGCAATTAAATAGTTTTACTTAGTTTGCGAAATAACTTCCGTCCGTTCTTCGAACAGGCGGAAGTTTTGCATTGCGGCGCTAGAGGATTGACCTAGTGATTGATTACACAAACCCCATTCGTAACACGCGCTAACGCATTGCTGTAACAATAATTTATTAGCTAGGCACATTGCGTTTAGCTCATTAGTCGCCACCAGCATTTTGTTCATTAAGCTTTGGTTGTCGGCAATTTCTGCGGCCACTTGCTCTAATTCAAATTCAACGTCATAGCGTGGATTAACTACTGTTTTGTAACGTTGCTGCCGCTCTAGCAATAACTGCTGCTGCTCTAAAAGCGGTGCGCTATCTACGGCGTATAGTTCTATCAAGCGTTGGTTCAAGTGTTCTAACTGTTGACCCACGCCTTCAGTCGCTAAAGCTAAGCTCCGGCAAATGACATCCGTGCCATAGCTAGCGATAATTAAAGCTTCGCTAACAGAACTAGCTTCGCCGATTCCCATGACCACTTCACGGTGGGTGTCAAGGTCAAGCCCGAAGTGAGCGGTGAGTTTAGTTTGCAGAAGGCGTCCGTGTAAATCATTGAAGGCACGGGCAATCACTCCATTTTTGGTGTAAGCTACTTTCTGCGTGGCCAACTCGTTTTCGATAGTTGCCGAGTAAGCGAAAAGTGCGCGCCACGCTTGGGCATGCGCTCGTAAAGCGTTTTCAATATCGTGACCGGCACTTAAGGCATGTTCACGTTGTGAATTATCGGCGCCGAACACTCGAGATGTGTCGATGGCTAACGACTGCGCGCGCTGCTCGAGAGTGATTGCAATAACCAAAGTGCCCTCTGACCACGCATCGGTCGGGGCAGGAGTGGCGCAGCTAACAAACAATGCCACGCAATAAGCTAACAACGGAAATTTCATTACACTAATGGAGATGGTAAAGCCCACACCAACACAACTACGCGAGTTGCAAAAAAGAGACCCTAAATTAGCCACCGTGCTTAAGCGACTTGGGCCATTCCCAGGTTTCCCAGAAGTGTCAAAAAAACGACAAACGCATTTCGAGTCATTAACTCGCGCTATCGTTTTTCAGCAACTCGCTTACAAAGCAGCTGACACAATTTACCATAGAGTTTGCGCTTTGACACCAGGTCCGCGTTTTCCGCTTGCGGATGAAGTACGCGCCCTAGATTTTGAAGCGATGCGCGGGGCGGGGCTATCTCGCGCTAAAACCCTGGCCTTAAAGGATTTATCTGAGCACGTGCTAGATGGACGCCTCAAATTACGCTCGCTCGGGCGTTACTCAGACGCGCAGATAATCGAGCAGTTGATCGAGGTTCGCGGCATCGGCGCATGGACCGCGCAAATGTTTTTGATGTTCAAGCTCGGGAGACTCGATGTGTTCCCGACCAACGATCTTGGTGTGCAAGAGGGGGCGAGAATTCTTGACAAAAAGCAACAACGCCCCACTGCCAAAGAGCTTGCGGCTCGGGGGGCAGCGTGGGCGCCGTTAAGTAGTGTTGCAGCTTGGCTCATGTGGCGACTTGCCGACGAAGCGAAGCTGCAGAAGTAATTACACGTTGGCCGTTACTTTGGCCGCACCAAAGGAATCTTGGAATTCACCAGGTATCACTGAGTTGTAATGATCGTGCTGGCTTGCTTCTTTAATTAAGTTACGCGCAATGACGATACGCTGCACCTGGTTGGTGCCTTCGTAAATTTGCAAAATCTTTGCGTCGCGGTAGTATTTGGCGATAGGGTAGTCTTCCATGAAACCGTAACCACCAAAAACTTGGACGGCATCGGTTGCAACTTTTACGGCAACATCGGTAGCGAAACATTTGGCCATTGCCGCAATCTTAGTTACGTTCTTGGCACCGGCGTCGGCCTTAGCGGCACATGCGTAAACCAACCAGCGCGCTGCTTCAGTTTGTTGAGCCATGTCGGCCAACATTGCTTGAATCATCTGGAAGCTCGCGATTGGTTGGCCGAATTGCTTGCGGCGACCAGCGTAGGTAACGGCTAATTCAAGCGCTCCTGTGGCAGTTCCTACAGCTTGCGCTGCAACACCCGGACGCGCCAGGTCGAGAGTCATCATGGAGTGTTTGAAACCCAAGCCAGGCTTGCCACCAAGTAGGCGGTCGTCTGAAAGTTGGATGTTATCGAAAACAGTTTCGGCAACAGGTACTGAGCGAATGCCCATTTTGTTCTCCAACTTCTTAATTGAGAAACCTGGATCGGTGTCTTCAACGATAAAAGCAGAGATGCGGCGTGAACGTGATTCAGGGTCGGTCACCGCGAAGCAAGTAATGATGTTTGCGCGTGAACCGTTAGTCGTCCATTTCTTTTCTCCTTGTAGTAGCCAGCCATCGTCGTTTTTAGTGCCCATTACCGAAAGGCCACCAGCGTCAGAGCCGGCGAACTTTTCTGATAGCGCGAAGGCACATGAAGATTCGCCCTTGGCGACGCTTGGTAGGTACTTCCTTTTTTGCTCTTCGGTACCACCAACGATGATAGGAATGGAGCCGAGCGCGTTAACAGCGAAGGCTACGCCAAATGACGGGTCTGCCTTTGAGAATTCTTCGACCATCAATGCCAGGGCAAGAATGCCGTCTTCGGTCCCGCCGTATTCTTTTGGAATCCAGACGCCAAGCATGCCAGCCTCACAGGCTGCGGTGAAGGCAGCTTCGTTGAAGCTTTCTTCTCTGTCGTGCTTAAGCGCGTTTGGAAGTAGGTGCTCGATGGCGATTTCTTTAGCCTTGGCTTTCCAAGCTAGTTGCGCATCTGTGAATATAATGTCGTGTAAGTCACTCATGGTCGCAGATTCTACCCTCGCGGGAGGGATTAGGGTATCCTAATAAGAGTGACTAGCTCAACATCCCCCGAGAGTAGTGTGAAAGAGACGCCCATGATGCGCCAATTTCACGCGGCCAAAGAAAAGCACCCTAATGCGCTGCTGTTTTTTCGGATGGGCGACTTTTATGAGATGTTTTTTGAAGACGCCAAAATTGCGTCTAAAGAACTTGGGCTGTCGCTAGTCGCGCGCGATAAAGCGAAAAAAGTGCCGATGGCAGGCGTTCCAGTGAAATCGATGGAGGGTTATTTAACGCGCTTAGTGCGAGCAGGGCACTCAGTAGCGATATGCGAGCAGCTACAGGACCCGCGTGACGCCAAAGGAATTGTTGAACGTGGTGTCGTACGCGTTGTTTCGCCAGGCACCTTAGTTGATGAGAGTAGTTTAATCGGTAGCGAACCGTTGTTCGTACTAGCGGTCGATATTGACCATGGCGATGGTCTCGGTTTGGCGTGGGCTGATTTGTCGACCGGTGCTTTTCGATGCTCGCAATGTGGCGTCGACGAATTCATTGAAGAGGTGTCACGCATTCAGCCTGCTGAAGTGTTGTTGCCAGAATTTAACAGTAGTGAAGAAGGCGCATCGTTTGAGTTGGCTCAGCGACTGCAATCGCTGTTGGCGGAATCTGATATTCCGGTCTCATGGCGCATGCCATGGAATTTCGATGCCAAGAATGGACATCGCGATTTGTGTAAGCAGCTTAAAGTTTCGACGCTAGAGGCTTATGGCATTGAAGATTCACCGCAAATTATTTCAGCGTGTGGCGGGCTCCTAGATTTCTTGCATGACACGCAGAAATCGGCGGTTGAACAATTGCGCGAGCTGTCATTGCACCGCGCCCACCAACATTTATTGCTTGACCAAGCTACGCGCCGCACTTTAGAAATTGTAACGAATCAGCGCGATGGTTCGCGCCAAGGAACTTTATTAGCGACGATTGATCGTAGCGGCACGGCAATGGGCGCGCGCTTGTTACGCCAGTGGTTGCTTGAACCACTGATAGATGCAAATGCGATTATCTCGCGTCACGATGCGGTTGACGAATTGGTGGTCAATACTGATACGCGTAAATCATTAGCATCGACTTTATCGGGTATGTCCGATCTCGAGCGCTTAGCGGCAAAGTTAGCGAGTGGCCGTTCGGGTCCGCGCGATATTAATGCGCTGGCATCGGCGCTTGAGCGCGTGCCGGATTTGCTTGAACAGTTGGTTGGACTAAACGCTGCTCAGCTATGCACGTTACGCGATGACTTAGATCCGCATGCGGAATTGGTCCGCGAAATCCGCACAGCGTTGAGCGAAAACCCACCACTACTGATTAAAGAGGGCGGGTTGATTCGCGATGGCTTTAACTCTGAGGTAGACGAGCTGCGCGGGCTTGCTCAAGGCGGCAAAGATTATTTAGCTGCGATGCAGCAGCGCGAAAGTGAACGCTTGGGTGTTGCGGTAAAGATCGGCTTCAACCGTGTGTTCGGATACTACATTGAGTTAACGAGCTCGGCCGTCGGCAAAGCTCCAGAGGATTACATTCGCAAGCAAACCTTGAAGAATGCTGAGCGTTATATCACTCCTGAATTAAAAGAGTACGAGCATAAAGTTTTAGGCGCCGAAGAAAAACTTAAAGATATCGAGTACGAGTTGTTCGAGAACCTACGCTCGGAAGTACTGGGCCACGCCCAGTCCGTCGCGAAATGTGCTCAAGCAATAGCATCTTTAGATGTTTTGCAATCACTCTCAACTATCGCTGTTGAAAAGAGATTGGTGCGCCCACAATTTATTGAGGCGAGTGCGGATAGTTGCGGCGTCTTAAGCATTAAAGAAGGACGTCACCCGGTCGTTGAAGACGCCTTATTAGGTCAAGCTTTTGTGCCCAACGATACCACGTTAGGTGATGACTGCAATAAACGCCTGGCGATTATCACGGGTCCCAATATGAGTGGTAAATCCACTTACTTGCGCCAAACCGCTTTGGTGGTGTTGCTGGCGCAGATGGGCAGCTTCGTACCCGCTGAAAGCGTAGAGATGACTTTGGTCGATCGTATTTTTACGCGACTGGGCTCGGGCGACGATATTAGTCGTGGCCAATCTACCTTTATGGTTGAGATGGTCGAGACGGCTAACATTTTACGCAATGCTTCGAATCGTTCGTTGCTGTTATTAGACGAAGTAGGTCGTGGCACTAGCACCTTTGATGGCTTAGCGATAGCGTGGGCAGTTTGCGAACACACCCACGATAAATTGCAGGCGCGCTGCCTGTTCGCCACGCATTATCATCAGCTTACCGATTTGGCCGACAAGCTAAGCGCCGGCGTCAACTTAAATGTTGCCGTGCGCGAGTGGGGCGAAGAGATTGTGTTCCTGCATCGCATCGAAGAGGGTGGCACCGACCGCTCTTACGGTATTCACGTTGCGCAACTCGCGGGCTTGCCGCGTGAAGTTTTACAGCGCTCTCAAGAAATCCTTCAACGCTTGGAGAATGATGAAGAAGGCCTATCGCGTAAGATATTACACGGCCAAAGCAAAAATGTTCCGGCAGCCGAACAGGTCGCAGTCGTGCAACCCTCGCTGTTTGATTTTGTAAAAAATAACGACGGCGATAGTGAGTTGCTCTCCGAACTCGAAAGCCTAAACTTAAATGAATTACCGCCTATCGAAGCATGGCAAATTTTGGATCGAGTTTTACGAGCGATTAAGAAATGATCATAGCCGGATTGGTCTTGAGCTTGCTGAGTTTCCAAGAAAGCAGCGCAGCGTTTACCGGTAAAATAGATTTTGACATCCGTGAAGACGATGCCGAGTTTCGTCGTTTGCGTCTAGGGGTTAAAGGAACTCTCGGTGACAGCTATGATTATAAACTTAGTTTAAACAATGATATAGAAGAGCTAGAGTCTGAAGTGCATGAAGTGCTAATCGCCTTTGGCCATTCTTGGGGCAAGTTTGAAATCGGCTACTTTAAAGAGCCCTTTGGTTTAGAGAACGGTCTCAGCAGCCACGAAGTGAATTTCCTTGAGCGTTCAGATGCAACCATGCTCGCTGGCGATCACAATATAGGGATTGCTAACTACATTGAAATGGACCCATCCACCCATTTGAGCTGGGGAGTATTTCGTAATTCTATTTCTGCGCGTTTCACCGACTTGATTATGGCAAATGAAGAGGCAGACCATTTTTGGCATATCGGCGCATCCGTTGGCGTTCGCGAGTCGGACAGATTCTTTCAAGGCGACGAAATCATGATGTTCGATGTTGAAACGCTTTACCAAGCCGGAGCTTTTAGCTTCCAGGCCGAAGCGCAGTCTTTAGAAATTGACCACACTGAGTCCACATCCTTTACCTTGCAAGCAGCGTATGTGATTAGTGGTGGTAACAGAATTTACGACACGCCTCGAGCCAAGTTCTTATTCCCAGCAACCGCTGGCGACATTGAAGTTGCCGTCCGCGCTACTCGGGTTGACATGAGCGAGTACAACCCCGCGATGAGCGTGATTAATGATTACAACGCGGCCCTGAATTATTGCTTGAGCGATTCGAGTAAACTCCAGCTGGAGGTCGAGCGTGGCAGCGATGGCCTGAGCGACGATCAGACGACGTTGGCGCTGCGCTATCATTTCCGCTGGTAATGTTACTGCTCATCGATAACTACGATTCGTTTACCTACAACCTTTATCACATGGTTGCAGAGCGTGACTTTGATGTTGAGGTAGTGCGCAACGACGTGCACACGGCCGCGCAGTTGATAGCCTTAAATCCGCAAGCAGTCATTTTGAGCCCCGGGCCAGGGCGCCCAAGTGGCGCTGGAGTTTGCCTAGAACTGCTAGAAAAAATAGCGGACCACATCCCTGTGCTCGGCGTATGCCTTGGCCATCAATCTGTAGTCGAGGCCTGTGGCGGCGAGTTGATTATTGATGCCGAGCCGAAGCATGGTAAGTCGTCGGTGGCGCAGTTTGACGCGCAGTCTGTATTGTTTGCCGGGGTTTGTAACCCGCTAGTAGTGGGGCGCTATCACTCGTTGAAGGCAAGTAATCCAATGTTGCCAGAGACGTTGCGCAAGGTAGCGTGGTTGGATGATGGTATGATAATGGCGGTTGAGCATGTGTCAAAGCCTTGGTTTGGTGTGCAATTTCACCCCGAGTCCATACTTAGCCCGCAAGGTCAGATTTTGATGGATAATTTTCTTAATGTTACAAAACAAAACACAAAAAATTAAACTTGGCGCGGATAGCGCAAACGGATGTTAGTCTTATTATCCCCAGCTAAAAAGTTAGATTTCACAACCAGCGCTGTTGATGTCGAATCAACACAGCCGCGGTTTTTGAATAAGTCCGCCGAGTTGATTGAAATCCTTAAAGCGAAATCTAAAAGCGAAGTCGCGGAGCTGATGAAATTGAGCGACGCTTTGGCCGACCTTAACGTAGAACGTTACTCTTGCTGGAAGAAACGCCATTCAGCAACGAATGCTCATCCGAGTTTGCTGTGCTTTAAAGGCGCGGTTTATGCGGCTCTTGACGCCGGCGCCTTCAATAAAACACAACTTAAATTCGCTAATAAGCAAGTGCGCATTTTGTCAGGCCTTTACGGTGTTTTGCGCCCCTTTGATTTAATGCAACCTTATCGACTCGAGATGGGCACAAAGTTAAATAACGCTTGCGGCTCTAACTTGTATAAGTTTTGGGGCTCTGATTTGTCGGACGCGTTAAACGCTGAAGGCGAAGAGGTGATTGTCAATTTGGCGTCGAACGAATACTTCAAAGCGGT